>CAYSMQ010000235.1:0-2761 GCA_964432035.1 uncultured Ardenticatenaceae bacterium | reverse complement strand
CGCTGAGCAAGCGCAATACTAAGAGGCTTTCATGGATATAAGTCTGGGCTCTATATTGCTGGGCCTTGCCTTACTGTTTCTCATTGCCCTTTACGTCAGCCGGCCTTTTCTACAGGGTAGGCGGCGCGCCGATGCGGACATAAGCGATCGAGAGGCGCTTCTGGCGCAGAAAGACGCCCTGTTGGAACGGATTCGCCTGCTCGACTTTGAACATGAGACCGGCAAAATGCCGGACGGAGAACACCGGCGACAGCGCGCGCAACTTGTGCAAGAGGCGGCTGCCGTTTTGAAGCAACTGGACGCGCTGGAACCGGCCCAGGCCACCAACGGGGCGCCGGGTCGCATAGAACAGGAAATCGAAGCTGCCATCGCCAGCGTGCGCAAAGGGCCCGACAGCGCCAATGCGCCGGAACAAATCGAAGCCGCCGTGCAGAACTTGCGCCGCCCCACACCGTCTACTGAGGCCGCTGCCCCTGCCCAAGCGGCAAACGGCGGCGAGCAGGGGGCGGGGCGTTTCTGCTCGCAGTGCGGCAATCCACGCGATGCCGGAGACAAATTCTGCGCCTACTGTGGGTTCCGCTTTGCCTGATCGTCGCCCCTCACGTCAACTTCCTCATATTCCCTTCGTCGTGACGACATTGGTCGTCCTTATTGTCGTCCTGGCGCTTCTGCCAACTGTGACGACTGCTCAGGAACCTGTCACACCGCCGCAATCCACGCCTAACGCCGAAGCCGGTCTAGAAATTTATGGCGAGCGCTGCGCCAGCTGTCACGGCCCCCTGGGCATGGGCGACGGCGAAATGGCGGCCCAACTGCCCAGCCCACCGGCGGCAATCGGTGGCGCCGACTACGTCCGCCAGGCCGTCCCAGCACATATCTTCGACGTTATCACCAATGGCATTGTGGAAGCCGGTATGCCGCCCTTTGGCCCCGGCAATAGCGATCCGCTAAGCGAGGCCCAACGCTGGGATCTCGTCGCCGCCGTCTACAGCCTCGGCGTGCGCCAGGGGCTCGTGGACCAGGGGCAGTCTGTCTTCGAAGAAAGTTGCGCGGAGTGTCACGGAGCGGACGGCAACGGCGAGACCGCAGTGCTGAGCGAGCAATCCTATTGGTTAGAACGCAGCGACCAGGACGTCGTTCAGGCACTATCTCAAGCGGCCATTCCCGAGCATGAAGAGATCGCCCTGGACGACGACGCGCTCCAGGCTGTGGTAGCTTACGCGCGCACCTTCACGTACGATTACGCCGATCCCATGGGCGCCTTTGAACCGATCGAAGCGGCGCAGATTGTAGGCACGGCCATTAACGAGACGACCGGGGAGCCCTTGCAGGAAGGCGTCGCGGCGACACTCAGCGCCTTCACTGCCGACTTCGAACCGTCGTTGACCATGACGACGACGTTGGACGCGGAGGGGCGCTATGAGTTCGATTTGAGCATGGTCGCGCCGGAATTGGTTTACGTAGTCACCGTACAATACGAAGGAATCAGCTACGGCAGCGATTTTGGGCAGTTGGAGCGGGACGATCCCACACTCAGCCTTGAAGTACCCGTCTACGAGCGCAGCACCGATCCTTCTACGGTAGCTATCGAGCAGCTGCACATAATCTTGCAGTTTGCCGAGGGACAGGTGCAGGTCAGCGAGCTATACCAGTTCAGCCAGAGCGACACGACCGTGTTTGTGGGCCAGTCCGGCGACCCAGAAGAAGGCACCGTACACTTGTCGCTGCCCGACGGCGCCTCGGAGCCATCATTCGACCGCTCTTTCGGTGGCATGGAATCCTTCTTCCCCGCGGACACCGTGATTTCCACCGAGGACGGCTGGGCGGATACTGTCCCCTTGCGTCCCGGACAAAGTTCGTTGAGCCTGCTCGTGCGCTACACGTTGCCCTACGAGGACGCCCTTGATATTAGCCACCCTGTGCACTACGATGTGCGCAGCACGAACCTCGTACTCCCTGACGCCGGCGTCGAGCTGAGCGGCGACAACTGGCAGGAAGGCGAACCGCAGGCCATGGGGCAGGCGGGTCTTTTCCGCACCTTTACGCGGTCCGGTATACCGGCCGGCGAGCCGATTAGCTTCGAGCTAGAGGGTGAAGCGCGCCTGTCCCCCGCGGCGGCGCCCGGCGCGACGGCGCCCGTGCGTGACCAGACCGGCGAGTTGCTCATTGGCGCCGGCGTTTTACTTCTGGCTATCGCCATCGGCGCCTACTCCGTGCGCCTCTGGCGCCAGAACCAGGACACGCCACAAGAGCCCGCGCCGCTGGCCGTTGAGCCTGACGAACCACAACAACCAGAACCAGATGCTGCTGAACGGCGCCAGGAGCTGCTACGGGCCATCGCCGCCCTTGACGACGCCTACGAATCTGGAGAAATAGCGGCGAACGAGTACAAAGAGCAGCGCGAAGCGTTGAAAGAAGAGCTGGTTGCCATCTGGGAGACCTGATGCCGCATCCGGCGCCTTTGTCCGCATAGCACCATGTTCAAGATTGTAACCATCTACCGGCGAGTAGACGACGAAAACACGCTTGAGGAGTTCTTCTCGCGCACCCATCTCCCGCTCGCCGAGCAGCTTCCCGGACTAAAAAAGAGTGAGGTCAGCCGCATCTCCGGTCAGCCGGGCGGTGAATCGCGCTTTCACATGATGTACGAACTTTACTTTGAGTCGCGGGAAGCATACGAGAGGGCTATGGTCTCCGAGACCGGCCTCACGCTGCTCAAGGCGCTCACCCCCTGGTGGCAGGCCAAGATTATCACCTGGTT
>CAYSMQ010000234.1:1281-7927 GCA_964432035.1 uncultured Ardenticatenaceae bacterium | reverse complement strand
CTTCGCCGTCCAAGCGCTCGAAGATGATGATCTCATCAATGCGGTTGATGAACTCGGGCCGGAACGTGTTCTTCAGCTCGTTCTCGATGCGCTTGTGATTCTCGGCTTCGTCCGAATCACGGATGCCGGAAAAGCCCAGCGCGCCGGCGTGATTGACGAACGAGGTACCCACGTTGCTGGTCATGACGATAACCGTGTTGCGGAAGTTGACGGTGCGTCCCTGACCGTCGGTCAGGCGTCCGTCATCTAGAATCTGCAACAGAGCGTTCCACACGTCGGTGTGTGCCTTTTCGATCTCGTCAAAGAGCACGATGCTGTAGGGACGGCGGCGTATCTGCTCGGTGAGCTGTCCGCCCTGATCGTAGCCCACGTATCCCGGCGGCGCGCCAAAGAGGCGGCTGACGGTGTGTTGCTCGCGGTATTCGCTCATGTCCACGCGAATCAGGGCCTCTTCGTCACCGAACAGGAATTCGGCCAACGCCTTGGTCAGCTCGGTCTTACCAACACCGGAGCTACCCAGGAAGATGAAAGAGCCAATGGGCCGGCGCGGGTCGCTGAGACCGGAGCGACTGCGGCGGATTGCGTCTGAAAGGGCATCGATGGCCTTGTCCTGACCCACGATGCGCTCGTGCAGCCGGTCTTCCATGTTCAGCAATTTCTCGGCCTCGGTTTCCATCATCTGCGTCACCGGAATGCCGGTCCAGGAAGCGACGACCTCGGCGATATCGTTGGCGTCGACGACTTCGTCCAACTTCTGTTCCGACTGCCAGCCCTCACGCATTTCGGCAAATTCGCCTTCCAGGCGCAGACGCTCGGCGCGCTTGTTGGCGGCGCGTTCGTAGTCGCGTACCGTGTGCGCCTCTTCTTCTTCGGCCGTGATCTTATCCAGCGCGCCTTTGAGCGTCTTGAGATCTTCTGGCAACGTATGCAGAGCCACACGTAGCTTCGCTGCGGCCTCGTCGATGAGGTCGATGGCCTTGTCTGGCATCTGGCGGTCGGTCACGTAGCGCGCCGACAGCTTGGCAGCGGCGGTAAGCGCTTCATCGGAAAAGTTGATGTTGTGGTGCGCCTCGTAGCGATCGCGCAGACCGTGCAACATTTCAATTGTCTCTTCCACGGACGGCTCGTCCACGAAGACGGGTGCGAAGCGCCGTTCAAGCGCACTATCACGCTCGATAAACTTGCGATACTCATCCAGAGTCGTGGCGCCCACACACTGTAGCTCGCCGCGCGCCAGGGCCGGTTTTAGCAGATTGCTGGCGTCCATGGCGCCCTGCGCCGCGCCGGCGCCCACGACGGTGTGGAGCTCGTCGATGAAGAGGATGATCTCGCCCTGCGCGTTCTGTATTTCCTCCACGGCGGCTTTCAGTCGTTCCTCGAACTCGCCGCGGAACCGGCTACCGGCGATCATGGCGCCCAGGTCCAGGGACACAACGCGCTTGTTGATCAGATTTTCGGGCACGTCGTTGTCGACGATGGCCTGCGCCAGTCCCTCGACGATGGCCGTTTTACCAACGCCGGCCTCGCCGATCAGCACGGGGTTGTTCTTCGTGCGCCGGCTAAGGACCTGTACGACGCGCAGAATCTCGCTGCTGCGGCCGATGACCGGGTCAAGTTTTTCTTCTTTGGCTTGCTGGGTCAGGTCTCGACTGTATTTTTCCAGGGTGCGGTAGCGGCTCTCCGCCTGGCGGTCGGTGACGCGCTGCCCGCCGCGTAGCTCTTGAATCGCTTCTATGACGCGCTCGCGCGTCACGCCAAACTCTTGCAAGATGCGCGACGAGGGTGTGTTGCGCTCGCTCAAGACGGCAAGGAATATGTGTTCAGTTGAAATAAACTCGTCTTTGAGGCGGTTTGCCTCTCCCTGCGCCAGCTCCAAAATGGTACGGATGCGGGGTGTATAGAATATCTGGCCTGCACCACCGCCGTATACCGATACTTTGGGGCTATTACGCAGTTCTTCGTCGACGCGCGCTTCCATGCGCGAGACGTCGACGTTGAGATGCTCCAGGAGCTGCGGTACGACGCCGTCGTTCTGTTCCAAGAGTGCGAGGAACATGTGCTCGGTGTCCACCTGAGTGTGGCTATAGCGCTGCACGATCTCGTATGCTCGCGCCGCGGCATCCTGTGCACGCTCGGTGAATCTATCGAATCTCATAATTATCCCTCAATTGCATGGTGTTTGATCACCAATCATTGTTACTGCTTGATGGCTCTCCCGCCATCAACCTTACTGTCTATCGTACGTAACGGCTGGCATTTCATCAATTACTGTGTCTCCGTCTGTGGGATGTTTGCCGTCACGGAAATGTTCACATTCTAAACGAGCTAAGTGTATCAAAGCATAGTAGGATTCATGTAAGAAGTACGGTCTACAACGTTAGTATTATCTTGGTGGGGTCACATCACGCGCGGGCCTTCGTCGTCATAACCATCGCCCCACGCCAGTATCTTGTGTGGTGTGACCTCTACCAGTCGCCAGTCGGCGGCGTTGTCGTAGCGGAAATCCCATTCATACTTATTATAGAAGTATTCTGCGAGCGTTTCGGTTGTGTTGCGATCGGCGGCGTGGGCTTCGCCTTCGACGATCAGCACGCTACCGGTGTCCGGAAGCGCCAGGGCGATGTTCTGGTTGCCGCGCAGGTTAACGAATTTTTGCGACTCTGCTCCCGTGCAGAAGTATAGAACCTCGTCCAGCCACACGAACCAGACGGGCACCAGGTGCGGGCGACCATCGTCGCGCACGGTCGCCATCCAGATGGTCAATTCTCTGCCAAGCCGGGCCTCGATGGCCCGCCAGCGCTCTGTATTGCGTCGCTTCACAGTGGTCTCCGTCGTTGGCACGTGGGGGGATTATACTTGAAGGTGGAGGCAGGGCGAAGTGTCTTGAATGAGCTTTAGTTGATTCGGTGGGGAGAATGTACCGCCTAACTATACAATGTGTTATCATATGACTGAATTTGTAAGCATTCGGAGGTTAACATGGTTCGCACGCAGATTCAACTGACAGAAGAACAATCTCGCACCTTAAAGCGAATGGCAGAGAAGGAAAGAGTGTCTATGGCGGAGCTAATTCGCCGGAGTGTAGATCATTATATTGCCACGACCTCAGAGGCTCCTGTCGAAGAACGAAAACGAAGACTTCTTTCAGTTATGGGAATTGGTCACTCCGACGTTTCCGATCTAAGCACTAACCATGATAAATATCTCGCGGAGATTTATGCTGAGGTTGCAGAGTGAGAGTATTTGTCGATACTTCTGCCTTCTTGGCAATGCTGGTGGAAACGGACCTCAATCATTCCACAGCCACTCGTATCTGGTCAGACATTGTTCAGAAAAACTATAATCTCTTCAGTACTAATTATGTGATACTGGAAACTATAGCGCTCATTCAGCGTCGCTTGGGCATGGATATCTTAAGAGCTTTTTGCGACGATGTACTCCCCTTCTTAACAACAATATGGGTTGATGATGCAATTCATCAGGCAGGCATAGCGGCGGTCCTTTCCGCTAATCAACGTCAGCTCAGCCTAGTTGACTGTACCAGCTTGGCAGCTATGCGGAACCGTGGTCTGGATACTGTATTTGTTTTTGACCGGCACTTTGAAAAACAGGGACTTGACCGTTTGAGTTAGGATCGCAAATTGGTTTCTAGTCACCAACGGTTTTGAGCTGTAATTCTTGCCAGAGTAATTTCTCCACCAGCAATTTGTAACTCAATAGCTCCCTTCCCATCCACGCCAACTGCTGTGCATCGCCAGTCGTATAAGCGCGTACTTCGCCTCGCTTCGATCCTTGCTTGAGAAGCGCGCGTTTCTGCAGTACACGGCGCACCTGGCGGGCCACGGCGGGGGCCGGATCGATTATGTACACGTCGGGACCGGCGATAGTACGGATGAGGGGTAGCACGAAGGGATAGTGGGTGCAGCCCAGCACCAGCGTATCGACGCCGGCGTCGAGCATGGGGCGAATGCAGCTCTCTAACAGGGCCCGTGTCTGTTCGCCGTGCAGATGACCTGCTTCGATGAGGGGCACCAGGCCCATGCATGGATCTTCGTAGAGCGTGACGTCGCGCGCGAAACGGGCCATGAGAGTGGCGTAGCGTTGGCTCTCGAAAGTGCCCGCCGTCGCCAGAACGCCGACTTTGCCCGTACGTGTGGCGGCGGCGCCGGGTTTCACGGCGGGTTCCATGCCTACGAACGGCGCCTGTGGAAAGGAGCCACGGAGGTGGTCCAGGGCAGCCGCAGTTGCCGTGTTGCAGGCGACGACGACGCACTTGGCCCCTTGCTCTAAGAAGAAGCGTGTGATGCTGTGAGAATATGCCTGAACCTGGTCGGCGGGGCGCGGACCGTAGGGCACGTGTGCCTGGTCGGCGAAGTAAATGAGGTCTTCGAGGGGTAGCAGGGCGCGCAGATGGCGTAAAACAGAGAGCCCGCCGACGCCGCTATCGAAGACGGCGATGGGCCCAGCCGGCTGTAACGGTTGCGCGGCGCTCACCTGCGCTTTGCTCAGCTGGCGGCGTCGATGAAGCGCCGGAACAGTTGGGTCATGCGCGGCTCCACTTGCAGCATGTTTTCGGGATGCCACTGCACGCCGACGGCGAAGCGATGGTCTTCGATTTCCACGGCTTCGATTAGCTCGTCCGGGGCCACGGCGGAGACCCGCAGATTGGGCGCCAGCGTACGAATACCCTGATGGTGCAGGCTATTGACGCGGATGGTATCGGCATTGAGGATGTCATGTAACAGGGAACCGGGCCGGACGGTCACGTCGTGCGCCAGACGATCGCGCTGCCCGTTCTTATAGTCGTGGCGTATGGCGCCGGGCATCTGGCTGCCAATGTCTTCCCACAGGCTACCACCCAGAGCCACGTTAAAAACCTGTATGCCACGGCAGATGGCGAGCAGGGGCTTCTCGCCGTCTACGGCGTGGCGGATGATGTCTAGTTCAAACTTGTCGCGCACGGTGTCGACGTCGTATATGCGGGAATCGCTGTCGTTGCCGCCATAGTAAGATGGCTGCATGTCGCCCCCGCCGGGCAGAAGAATGCCGTCCAGGCGTTGTAATAGCGCCTGGAGGTCGTCTGTGGCGAGGGCCAGAGGAATCATCACAGGAAGACCACCGGCCGAAAGGACAGCCTGAATGTAACTAGGCATCAGGCCGTATACTTCGATGGGGGAATCCTGATCGGCAACCTTGCGGTAGGTGCCGCAGCCGATGAGGGGACGCTTGCTCATGCTAGCTTTATGCGGCGATCGGCCAGATCGCCGGTCCCGTTTAGTTCAGGCGTTTTTCGCGCAGGCGGGCCGACTTGCCGGTGCGTTCGCGCAGATAATAAAGCTTGGCGCGGCGCACGTGAGCGTGCCGGTGCACTTCGATCTTCTCGATGAGCGGGGAGCGTAGCAGGAACGTGCGCTCCACGCCGATGCCGTTGGCGGCGATGCGGCGCACGGTGACGCTGGCGTTGTTGCCGCCGCCGGGCAGGCGAATGACGGTGCCGCGCACGAGCTGGATACGCTCGCGGTCGCCCTCGATGATACGTAAGTGCACGGTAACATCGTCGCCGACGCGCAGCTCGGGAACATTTTCGTTTTCAGGCGCTTCCATGGCCCTAATTAACAGGTCAGACATGTGGTTATTCTCCGCATCCTTCAACTTCGGACGTACGTGCATAAATAGAGCCCGCAAGGCAGCGGGCCAGAGAAGAAATATATCATGAATGGTCTGGGCACGCAACTTCGCGATGTGCAATATTGCACGGTAAAATAAGGTCATGTCCATGCCCGACCAGATCAGTGGCTCCGTCGAGCGCGTTACCTATTACAATCCGGAGAACGGCTACTCCGTGATCCGGCTAAATCCCGACAAGCGCGGCATGTTGCCCTTCAAGTATGCCTCTGGGCGCGACGCGCTGATCACCGTTGTGGGAAACCTGCCGGAGGTCAATCCCGGCGAGTGGCTGCGCATGAGCGGGCGATGGGTGGTACATGCTGAGTATGGGCGCCAGTTTCAGGCAGAGATGTGCGAGCAGGCGCTGCCGGCGTCTATCGAAGGCATCAAGCGCTATCTGGGCTCGGGCATGATCCGCGGCGTGGGACCGGTGATGGCCGAACGGATCGTGAAGAAGTTTGGCGAGGAGGCGCTGGACGTCATCGACAACGAACCGGAGCGGTTGCGCGAAATCCTGGGTATTGGTCCCAAGCGGGTGAGCAGCATCAAGAAAGCGTGGCATGAACAGCGGGCCATTAAGGACGTGATGATTTTTTTGCAGTCGCACGGCGTGTCTACGGCGTTGGCGATCAAGATTTATAAGAAGTATGGCGACGATGCGCTGGCTGTCGTACAGAATACACCCTATCGTCTGGTGCAGGATGTCTACGGCATTGGCTTCAAGACGGCCGATAAGATCGCGCGCGCTTTGGGGCTGGCGCACGATGATCCGGGACGCATCGAGGCCGGCATCGCCTATACGCTGAACCGCATGGCGGAAGAAGGGCATGTCTACGTGCCGCAAGAGGAGCTAGAACCGGAAGCAGCCGAGATCCTGGGGCTGGCGCGTGAGAAGGTAGGCGCCGTGATTGACGCGCTGGAGAACGAGGATTTTATCAAGCGTGATACGATCCGGCGCGAGGGCGCCACGACAAATGGG
>CAYSMQ010000234.1:0-1181 GCA_964432035.1 uncultured Ardenticatenaceae bacterium | reverse complement strand
GACGTGTTGGACCGTGGCGGGCACAATTATGTGCTGGCGGCGCCTACAGGGCGCGCAGCGAAGCGATTAGCAGAAGCTACGGGCCGTGAAGCAAAGACAATTCACCGCCTACTGGAGTTCAAGCCGGCGGAAGGCTTCGCGCGCCACGAGCAGCATCCGCTCGACGCGGACATGGTGATCATTGACGAGACCTCGATGCTGGATCTTGTGCTGGCCAATTCGCTGCTGAAGGCCATCGCGCCCGACAGTCACTTGCTGCTCGTGGGCGACGTGGACCAGTTGCCGTCGGTAGGGGCGGGTGACGTTTTGCGGGATCTGATTGACTCCGGCGTCGCCGCCGTCGTGCGCCTGGAAACGATTTTCCGGCAGGCGGCGGATAGCCTCATCGTGCAGAATGCGCACCGCATCAACCGGGGAAAGATGCCCTCGACGCCCAAGGACGCGCGCGACTTCTTCCTCTTTGTCAAAGAAGATCCGGAGGAAGCGGCGGAGTTGCTGGTAGACATCGTGAAGCGCCGCGTGCCGCAGAAGTTCGGCCTGCACCCGGTAGACGACATCCAGGTGTTGAGTCCCATGTATAACGGCCGCGCCGG
The DNA here is from genome assembly GCA_964432035.1 of uncultured Ardenticatenaceae bacterium. Taxonomy (GTDB): domain Bacteria; phylum Chloroflexota; class Anaerolineae; order Promineifilales; family Promineifilaceae; genus JAAYYY01. The sequence continues at coordinate 588 of CAYSMQ010000234.1, read as the reverse complement.
CGTGAATAATCTGAACGACCGTCTTCAGGCAGCACTGAACCCACCTTCGCGACGCAAGCCGGAGCGGCGATTGGGTGGACGCGCTTTTCGCGTGGGCGACAAGGTAATGCAGATGGTTAATAATTATGACAAGAACGTCTATAACGGCGATATCGGGCGCGTAACGGCCGTTGACCTACAGCAGCAGACGATGACGGTGAGCATTGACGGCGCGCCGGTGGTCTATGATTTCCTGGAAATGGACGAGCTAACGCACGCTTACGCCATCAGCGTGCATAAGAGCCAGGGCGCGGAGTACCGCTGTGTGGTGATGCCAATCCTGACACAGCACTACATGATGCTGCAGCGTAATCTTCTGTATACGGCCGTGACGCGGGCCAAAGAGCTGGTTGTGCTGGTTGGCACGCGCCGCGCGATTGCCATTGCCGTGCGTAACAACAGTGTGACGGAGCGGTATAGCGCGTTGGATTGGCGGTTGGGAGGATGAGGGGAGATTGGAGACTGGTTGACTGGAGATTGGAGATTGGAGATTGGGGATGAAGTCGTCGGCCCGGGAGATCAAGGTATATGGAACGACAGGTGAAGGTT
>CAYSMQ010000233.1:0-7948 GCA_964432035.1 uncultured Ardenticatenaceae bacterium | reverse complement strand
GAGGAAGCGCCGGAGGAAGAAGCGCCACCGACCGAGCCGGCCGAAGAAGCACCCGACGAGGAAGACGAGCCGGCTGAGCCCGCCGCTGAAGCGGATGCTGAAGACGGCAACTTCTGGGAGCGCGCTCAGACGGGCGAGTTCAGCGGCAGCACGGTAACCGTCTTTGGCAAGTGGACAGAAGCGGAAGGTGAAAACTTCGTCAACGCCATCGCGCCCTTCGAGGAAGCCACGGGCATCGACGTAGAATTTGAAGGCTCGGCCGAATTCGAGACATTGATCACCGTACGCGCCGAGGGCGGCGACGCGCCCGACGTCGCCGGGTTCCCGCAGCCCGGACTGCTGGCGCAATTCGTGCAAGAAGGCATGATTCCCGATCACGCCCAATTCCTGGACACCGAAAAGCTACAGGAGAACTACAGCCAGGCGTGGATAGACCTGGCGACGGTAGACGGGCAGCTCTCCGGCGTCTTCTACCGCGCCAGCACCAAGAGCATCGTCTGGTACCCCGTCGACGCCTTCGAAGAAGCCGGCTACGAGATCCCGCAAACCTGGGACGAGCTCATCGCCCTCTCCGACCAGATCGTCGCCGACGGCGGCACGCCCTGGTGCATCAGCATGGAGCACGGCGGCAACACCGGCTGGGTCGCCACCGATTGGCTGGAAGACATCCTCCTGCGCACCGCGCCGCCCGAAGTTTACGACCAGTGGGTCGCGCACGAAATCCCCTTCAACAATCCCGACGTCATGGAAGCCGCCGACATCATGAGCGAAATCTGGTTCAATCCCGACTACGTCTACGGCGGCACCACGGCCATCCAGACCATCTTCGTCGGCGACACGCAGACGCCCATGTTCGAAGATCCGCCGGGCTGCTGGCTGCATCGCCAGGCGGGCTGGATCCCCGACTTCTGGCCTGAGGGCACAGAAGCCGGCGTGGATAGCTCCTTCTTCTACCTGCCGCCCATCGAAGAAGAGTACGGCAACCCCGTCCTCGGCGCCGGCGACGTCTTCGCCGCCTTCGATGATCGGCCGGAAGTACGCGCGGTGATGGAGTACCTGGCGACGGCCGACGCAGCACGGGCCTGGGTGGAAGCCGGCGGCTTCATCTCGCCCAACCGCGCCGTGCCCAACGACTGGTATGGCAACTACGTGGACCGCGCGCAAGCCGAGATCCTGCAGAACGCTACGACCCTACGCTTCGACGCTTCTGACTTGATGCCCGCCGAAGTGGGCGCGGGCACCTTCTGGAGCGGTATGGTCGACTGGGTCGGCGGCGCCGACACGGAGACCGTCTTCGCCGACATCGAAGCCAGCTGGCCCGACACCGTGACCGGCGTGGGCGGTACAGGCGGTGAAGAGGGAGACGCAGAAGCGTCCGCGCCCGCCTACGAGCACCTGGCACAAGCAGAAGCCGGCGAATTCGAGGGTGAGACGGTAACCATCTTCGGCAAGTGGACAGAGGCGGAAGGTGAAAACTTCGTCAATGCGCTGGCCGACTTCGAAGAACGCACGGGGATCGATATCCAATATGAAGGGTCGGCGGAATTCGAGACGCTGATCACCGTTCGCGTCGAGGGCGGCGACGCGCCCGACATCGCCGGATTCCCGCAGCCTGGCCTGCTGGCCGAATTTGTACGGTCAGGGGACGTCGTGGATCTAGGTTCCTTCATGAATTCTGAGCAGTTAGAGGCTGATTACAGCCAGGCGTGGATTGATCTGGCGACGGTGGACGGACAGCTCTCCGGCGTCTTCTACCGCGCCAGCACCAAGAGCATCGTCTGGTACCCCGTCGACGCCTTCGAAGAAGCCGGCTACGAGATCCCGCAAACCTGGGACGAGCTCATCGCCCTCTCCGACCAGATCGTCGCCGACGGCGGCACGCCCTGGTGCATCAGCATGGAGCACGGCGGCAACACCGGCTGGGTCGCCACCGATTGGCTGGAAGACATCCTCCTGCGCACCGCGCCGCCCGAAGTTTACGACCAGTGGGTCGCGCACGAAATCCCCTTCAACAATCCCGACGTCATGGAAGCCGCCGACATCATGAGCGAAATCTGGTTCAATCCCGACTACGTCTACGGCGGCACCACGGCCATCCAGACCATCTTCGTCGGCGACACGCAGACGCCCATGTTCGAAGATCCGCCGGGCTGCTGGCTGCATCGCCAGGCGGGCTGGATCCCCGACTTCTGGCCTGAGGGCACAGAAGCCGGCGTGGATAGCTCCTTCTTCTACCTGCCGCCCATCGAAGAAGAGTACGGCAACCCCGTCCTCGGCGCCGGCGACGTCTTCGCCGCCTTCGATGATCGGCCGGAAGTACGCGCGGTGATGGAGTACCTGGCGACGGCCGACGCAGCACGGGCCTGGGTGGAAGCCGGCGGCTTCATCTCGCCCAACCGCGCCGTGCCCAACGACTGGTATGGCAACTACGTGGACCGCGCGCAAGCCGAGATCCTGCAGAACGCTACGACCCTACGCTTCGACGCTTCTGACTTGATGCCCGCCGAAGTGGGCGCGGGCACCTTCTGGAGCGGTATGGTCGACTGGGTCGGCGGCGCCGACACGGAGACCGTCTTTGCTGACATCGAAGCAAGTTGGCCTGAGAACTAGAGCGGACATACACTCTCTATCACCAATCTTTCCATCCTGACAGGAGCAAGCCGGGGTAGTGTGATGGCACACTACCCCGGTAATCACAAGGGATCCGGTCATGGCTGAGGAAGCCCTCCGCCCGCAAGGCGACAATTCAGTCCAAAGCAGCCCACCACGCTCGCCGTGGTCGCTTGCCCTGCGCACGACCCTGTCACTGGGCATCAGTGTGGCCCTCTACTACGTGCTGCGCTGGAGCGTGGCCTTCATGCGCGACCGTAGCGCGCCGCAGCGGTTGCTGGTGCAACTGTACACGACGCTGGGTATGGACGGCGCGGCGCTTCAGTTACAGGCGGACGGTCTACATCCCCTGGTTGCTAAATTGCTTATCATGCTTGTGGCGCTGGGTGTCGGTGTGTTGGGCGTGTGGGCGCTATTTACTGTGGCCAACGATCTAATCGATCGCCTGCCGTCATCGCTCAATCGCGCCTTGCGGCCGCTCATCTTTGTGGGACCGGCCGTGGCCCTGCTGGGCGTATATTTGGTCTATCCCGCCTTTAACACCATCTACACTAGCCTCAGCGAAGACATTCTGGACATTCCCGAAGTCGTGCCCGAGCAGTATTGGGCGTCGGACCGCATCGTGGCCGATTATGTATCAGATACGGATCTCGAGTTCCGCCGTTATATTCTAAATCTGGACCAAATTGAAATCGCCCAGGTGGCGACGGAGAACAAGACACTGTGGCTCTTCACGCGGCCGGCCACGGTGGAGAACGACGGCATAGAACGTCGCGTCTTCACCATTGCTCCTCTGAGCCTGCAGAACTACACCTTTGCCTTCACCAATCCGGCCATGCTCGTCGCCTTTCGTAACAACGTGATCTGGCTGCTGGTGGGCACCTCGGGGAGCGTGATCATCGGCCTTCTGGTGGCGGCGCTGGTCGACCGTGTCAAGCGTGAAGCGTTGGCCAAATCGTTCATCTTCATGCCCTTGGCCATCTCCTTCGTCGGCGCCAGCGTTATCTGGCGCTTTGTCTACGCCTGGCAGCCGCCCGGGCGCGAGCAGATCGGGCTGCTCAATGCCGTCGTGACACAGCTGGGCATGGATCCCATTCCCTGGTTGATCCAGCCGCCGCACAACACCTACGCCCTGATCGCCATTATGGTCTGGTTGCAAACCGGCTTCTGCATGGTCATCCTGTCGGCGGCGCTAAAAGGGATCCCCAACGAATACATCGAGGCAGCGCGCATCGACGGCGCCAGCGAGCGCCAGATCTTCTTTGGCATCGTTATTCCCATGATACGCGGCGCGCTGATCACGGTGACCACCACCGTCTTCATCGCCATCCTAAAAGTGTTCGACATCGTGTACGTCATGACCAATGGCAAGTACGAAACAGAAGTGATCGCCAACCGCATGTTTGTGGAAATGTTTAATTTTCGCAATTTTGGGCGGGCCAGCGCGCTGGCGGTTGTGCTGTTACTGGTCGTGCTACCCATCATGATTTTGAATATTCGCAATTTGCGGCGATCAGGCGCGCGATAGACGACGACGGACGGCAGACCGCGGACGGCAGTTGTTCGCCACGAATTGCACGAATTATGCGAATTAGCTGCGACGTGAAATTAGTGAATTTGGTGAAATTGGTGGCAAAGAGGAATTGATATGGGCGCTATAAGATCTGTTTCCGACAGAAGTTCCGGTAAGTTCTCCAAGTCCGTCAGGACTTTCCTGGAGCGCGCGCCGGTGCGCGCCGTCGTGATCGTCATCTGTCTGATATGGACGCTGCCCACGGCGGGCATGCTGGTCAGTTCTTTCCGCAGCGCCAACGCCATTCGCACCTCTGGTTGGTGGACGGCGCTGATTCACCCCTTCGAGACGGCGCAGTGGACCGTCGAGAATTACGTAACCGTGCTCACAGCCGACGGCATGGCCAACGCCTTCGCCAACAGCCTGATCATCACCCTGCCCTCGACGGTGATCCCCATCACCATCGCCGCCTTTGCCGCCTACGCCTTCGCCTGGATGCGTTTTCCCGGCCGCGACGCGCTCTTTGCCCTCGTCGTGGGCCTGATCGTCGTTCCTTTGCAGATGGCGCTCATTCCCATCTTGCGACTGTACACAAGCCTGGATCTCAACGGCACCTTTTTGGGCACGTGGCTGGCGCATACCGGTTTTGGCCTGCCCCTGGCCATTTACCTACTGTACGGCTACATATCACAGTTGCCGGAAGAGCTTTTCGAGTCGGCCTGGATCGACGGCGCTTCCCATTTTACGGCTTTCATTCGCCTGGTCTTGCCCCTTTCCTTGCCCGCCATCGCTTCATTCGCCATCTTCCAGTTCCTCTGGGTATGGAATGACCTGCTTGTGGCCCTCGTCTTTCTGGGCACCAACCCCGACGTGGCCATCGTCACCTCGCGGCTTACCGCCATGGTAGGTACCAAAGGCGAAGCGTGGCACCTGCTCACGGCCGGCGCTTTTATCACCATGGTCATTCCGCTCATCGTCTTCTTCTCTCTGCAACGTTACTTTGTGCGGGGGATTTTGGCGGGCTCGGTGAAAGGGTAGAATGGCCGACCACAGACCACAGACCGCAGACCGCAGACAACGTGGCGATTCACCGTCTGTCGTCCGCCGTCCGCCGTCCGCGGTCGGGCGCCAACTCATGTTAGCCTTTGACGGCTATGAGGCGCCGGACTACGTGCGGGCGTGGATTGCGCAGCGGTCTGTTGCCGGTTTTACGCTGTTCCGGGAACCCAACATCCGTGATGCGGCTCAGGTGCGACAGCTGACAATCAAATTACAGGCTGCTGCTAACGAGGCGCAGCGGGGGCCTTTGCTTATCGCCGCCGATCAGGAAGGGGGGCAGTTCCTGGCGCTAGGCGATGACACGACGCCGTTTCCGGGCAACATGGCGCTGGGTGCGACGAGCGACCCGGAACTGGCGGGGCGGGTCGGCCATGCCATGGGGCGGGAGATGGCGGCGATGGGCGTGAATGTGAACTACGCGCCGGTCTGCGATGTGAACAGCAATCCGCACAATCCAAACGTGGGCGTCCGCGCTTTTAGCGACGATGCGGATCTCGTGGCGACGTTGGGCGCAGCCATGATCCAGGGTATGCAGGAAGCCGGCGTGGCAGCGACCGCCAAGCACTTTCCAGGTAACGGTGATTCGGCCGTCGATCCACACTATGACGTGCCGACGCTACCCCAAACGCGCGAGGAGCTGGAAGAGGGCGCCTTTAAGCCTTTTCGGAAAGCCATTGGCGCCGGGGTCAAGCTGATGATGACGGCCCACGTGGCGCTGCCAGAATTGACGGGTCGCGAAGATGTACCGGCAACACTGCAGACGGAGATTATGCGCGACCTGCTGCGCCAGGAGCCATCTGCCGGCGGCCTGGGGTTTGAGGGCCTGTTAATCAGCGACGCCATGGACATGAAGGCCATTAGCCAGGGCGCGGGACAGATCGTGGACGCCATCGCCGCCTTGCGCGCGGGCGTCGACGTGCTACTCTTGACGCCCGGTCAAGAAACACAAGAGCGCCTGTACCAGGGGCTAAAACTGGCCTTCTCGCGCCGTCTCATTTCGACGGACAACGCGCGCCGCGCCTTCGTCCGCCTTCTTGATCTGCAACAGTGGCTGGCGCGACAGACACAACCGCCCTTTGACGTCGTTGGTTGCCGGAAACACCAGGAGCTGGCGCAAGTGGTTGCAGAACAGTCGATCACGCTGCTATGCGATGAAACGGGACTCCTCCCTCTCCGCGACGACGTCCAATCCCGACGGCTCCTTGTCGTCATGCCGCGACCCGTTGATCTGACCCCCGCAGATACGTCTTCGTATGTAACCCCTTCTTTAGCAGACGCGCTGCGACGGTACCATCCCCAGGTTGAGGAAGTGATCACGGAGAACCCGCCCACGGACGGCGACATCGCGGCGCTGAAGCAAAAGTTGGGTAGCTATGATGAGTCCCATGAACCCACACTAATCCTTGTCACCCTGAGCGCCAGCATGCAAGCGCAACAAGCCACCCTGGCGCGCGAGCTACTGGCGCTAGAGCTACCGACCATTACCGTGGCAGCGCGCACGCCGTACGATCTGGCAAGTTATCCACAGGCGCGCACGCACCTCTGCACGTATGGCATCCAACCCCCATCTATGCGCGCGCTGGCGGCGGCGCTGTTTGGTCAGATTCCCCTCACCGGTCGCCTGCCAGTGACAATCCCCGGCCTTTATACGCTGGGACATGGTCTCAGCATATAATAGGCGTGTCTTACACCGAATTGCACCTTCGAATCACATGAATAAAAAAATCGACGACACCACTCTCTACCGCGAGCTGTACGAACAGCCGGACACGCTGCAACGCCTGTTAGATGAAGCAAGCGACGTCACGCAGGAGCTGGCGCGCGCCATCCACCGGCAGCAGATCACACACGTGGTCATTGCTGCGCGGGGCACGAGCGACAACGCCGGTCGCTATGCGCAATACGTCTTGGGCGCCAGGAATCGCTTGCAGGTGGCGCTGGCAACGCCCAGCCTCTTTTCTATCTACGAGGCCCCGCCCCGCTTCAATAACGCTCTGGTGCTGGGCATCAGCCAGAGCGGACAAAGCCCGGACATCGTCTCCGTGCTTTCCGAAGCGCGCCGCCAGGGCGCCCTGACGGCCGTCATCACCAACACACCAGAGTCCGACCTGGGCCGGCAGGGTGATCTGATCATTCCCATACACGCCGGGGAGGAGCGCGCGGTCGCCGCCACAAAAAGCTACACGGCGCAGCTGCTGGCCATCGCCATGCTCAGCGCAGCGCTGAATGGCGACGCCGGCGACGAACAGTCGCTGCGCGACACACCCGCGGCCGTTGCCGCATCACTAAAGATGAACGAAACCATTGCCGCCGTGGCGCCCCGCTACCGCTACATGGCGCACTGCGTGGTTATTGGGCGAGGGTACAATTATGCTACAGCTTTTGAGACCGCGCTGAAGCTCAAGGAGCTGACCTACACCATTGTGGAACCCTACAGCAGCGCCGACTTTCTGCACGGCCCGCTGGCCATGGTCGAGCGCGGTTTCCCCGTACTGCTCGTGGCCCCCTCCGGAAAAATGACGCCCGTATTGGCTGAGTTTCAGCGGACTGTTACTGAGCGACAGGCGGAAGTAATCGCCATCAGCGACGAGGACGCGATCCTGCAGGAGGCGCGCGTTCCCCTACGGCTACCGCACACTGTGCCCGAATGGCTCTCACCCATTACGGTCATTGTGCCCGGGCAGCTGTTTGCCATGCACCTGGCCTGGACCCGCGACTACGACGTCGACGACCCGCGGGCCATCCAGAAAGTAACCGAAACACGCT
>CAYSMQ010000232.1:0-7962 GCA_964432035.1 uncultured Ardenticatenaceae bacterium | reverse complement strand
ACAATGTCAGGCGACGGGAACTCAGTTGTAAATGTTCCGTTCCAGAAATTGTAAAGAAACGAGACGAGGCTGGCAGCCCACGCCACGATGCTTAGATGCCGGTTAACGGCGATTGAGACAAGCGCCACGACGGTAATCATGTACCACGCTCGCGTGAAGTCCGCAATTAAGAATACGAGATACAACATCACGACGGCGCTGCCCACGAAGAGCCTCCGTTCACTACTGTTTTGAACGAGGCCAATGCCGCCTAAAATGAGGATGAAACAGGCAAGAATGAACGTATTTACCACGGTTGACTCAAACGGACCCATTGCACCAAGCCAGGACACATACTTTAGCAACAAGGCACCATCTGGCTCTGAGAACAATAATAGGACGACGCCGAATCCCAGCAAGACAACGGCGCCCAACACGCCCATGGCAATTTCTTTCCACCGCTTGCGTTTTATGCTTCGCAGCATGACCAGAGCGATTAAGGGTAAGGTAATCAACTTCACCAGTACAGACATTGCCAGAAACGCAAGTGAAAAGAACCAGTGACGATGCACGACCAGGGCCCATGCTGCCAGCAATATAAAGAAAGCCATGACCGTGTCTGTTTTGCTCTGGGCAAAGAGAATGATGATGGGATTCCACGAATACAAGATCGTCCCGGTCGCCAGGCGTCGAGCATCGAGTGCGCGCACAACAAGAATGACCAATCCTAAATTCAGGGCGTTAAATAGAAATAGCGCCAGACGGAAAATCAATAGATTCGTGACCGGATTGTCTCCCGAGATTCTGGCGAGCACGACAGTCAGCCCCACCCAGACCGGCAGCTTGTCTACCGGCGCATCGGTAAAGCGATCACTGGCATATGGATAGATGGGGTCGTCCGGAAATTGATCGGACGCCACGCTGTAAGGGTTCTCCCCATAGACTGCCGCGACGCGGCCATCGACAATGTAATTGTAGATGTCGGTATTGAGGTTGGGTAAGGACCAGACGTTCGCGAAAGAAAAAAGGATTCCCATCCCCACGATTAGCAGCAAGGCGTGCCGAGATGTCGAGCGCATCCAGCTCAAGTATAAGGCAATACCATAGGCCACAAAGGTAATAGCAACGAAGTATAGGAGGGATCCGGCAACGATTCCATTTGTCTCAGGAATCGGAACCGGCAGCGAGGTCAGCCACGACCAGAGCGAAAACTGCGGGATGAGATCGACACTTGCCCGAGTCAGACGACCGGGCGTCTGCGGTAGCACATAGCCAAAGAATAGCGTTCCCACCAGCAGCAAAATGGCAATCGAGGCATACAAGGCGATGACGCTCGCTTCACCAAGGCGGTTGACAGCGACTCGTATCTGCTCTTGCCAACCGGAAGAGAAGGCGCCAAACGATCGGGACTGTTTCACCTTATCAGTAAACTCGCCTCGCCCGTACACGCCTTAAGAGTGACACTGCTGCGATGAATGCCCCAAAAGCAACGCCGAATGCTATGTAGAAAACGGAGCGGGGCACATCCAAAAATTCAGGTGATGGAAACGCGGACGTAAATGTCCAATCCCAAAAATTGAAGAGGAATGAGGTAAAGCTGACGGCTAACAGCAGCAGGTTCAAGTGCAGATTGCCAACGATGGAGATCGTAGCCACGGCAGTAATAAGATACCACGTCAACGTGAACGGCGTAATAAATGTGAGGAGAAACAGTGAAACCACCGCCCAACCGGCTAGCAGCCTCCGGTCGCTACCGTCTTGCAGTAATCCCGCCGCCAGTACAAGACCCATGAAGACAACCCACCTAAGGTTTCCAACGATACTACTCCGAGAAGGGCCAAATTTATCAATTAATCCGGGATATTTGAGAAGCATCTGAGCGCCTGGGGCAGAAAAATAAAGCAGTAGAACAAGTAGTCCAAAGAGCACAAAGGCAATTAATCCGACGCCGGCTATTTCCTTCCATCGCCTGAGCTTTATGCTGCGCATTAAATAGATAGCCAGTAGCGGCGCCGTCAGTAATTTGACGAACGCCGAGAGGATCAGAAGTGCAAACGACAGCAGCCACCGGCGACGTGCAACCAGCACCCACGCAGCTAACAGCACAAAGAAAGCCATAACCGTGTCTGTCTTACTTTGGCCAAACATGATTATCACGGGGTTCCAGGAGTACACGACCGCTGCGGTTACTGTTCGACGAGCATCTATCGCCCGCATTACTAGAATGACTAGGACCAGGCTCGCGCCATTGATCAGAAGTAGCGCGTGCCGGTAAGTAAGCACATTGGTCACGGGACTATGGCCCGAAATCTTCGCCAACAAGACGTTTAAGACCATCCAGGTTGGAAGCTTACCGCCCGGCTCAGCGGTAAATCGATCGCTGGCATATGGGTAGAGTGGATCGTCCGGGAACTCGTCTACGGCCACGCTATAGGGGTTTTCGCCGTACACAGCCGCAACGCGGCCGCGCATAATGTAGTTGAAAATGTCGGTATTGAGGTTGGGTAGGGCCCATGCATTCGTGAACGAGAAAAGCAGACCCATTCCGGCTACAGCAAAGAGCATCAGACGCGAGCTGGCGCGTTGCGTGCTCAATAATAGTGCTGCGCCGTAGCCCAAGAATGCTAAGGCGATTGCAACTAGAAGCCAGGCAGCGACGGCCTGACTCGTATGAGGGATGGGCAGCGGCAGCGAGGTCAACCACGCCCAAAAGCCGAATTGGGATACAAGATCGTAGCTGGTGCGTTCCAGACGACCCGGTGTTTGGGGCCCGATGAAGCTTAGATAGATTGTTGCGAAGAGAACTAACGCGCCACAGCCCCCATAGAGCGCCAGAATACTCGCCTCGCCCATTGTGCTGAGCGATGTGCGAACGCGTTGCTGCCAATCTGTGGCAGTGTGATTAAGAGAATGATCCATGACAGCTGAAAACGATTGTTTGCCGCCAGTATAACATGATAATAGTCCGAATCCTGCAGATCCGGACCATATTTGCCACCTTGTAAGTTTGACTGTTAGAGCGTAATCACCTGGTCAGGTAGATTGCCTGCAAGCGCGCCATACAAGTCAGGGAAACAACCAACTTTGACGCCTTCGACGGTTCCTGTTGGTTCACAGTCTCCCGGCTCACCCGTGGCTAACTCCCGTTCCAGCGCGCATTGGTCGCACATCATCAACAGAATCCCTTTGTCGGCAGCCACACGCGCCAGTCGTTCGCCAAGTGGGTCACCCTTGCGCAAAACATAATTGTTGTCGTCGAAGAAGAACATGCCGACGACTTCGGCGCCGTGTCGATCTTCTTCTAACTGAGGCAATATCATCTTACCCAGTTTATAACTTGCGGTGTGCCCGGATGTGCTGAACACATAGGCTACTTTCATGCATTTGCCTCCCTTGTCTAGGCGCGTGACTCTAAAGCAATGGTACTAACAGGAACGTATGATATTATTGAACTCAGTATGACACCACGCAAGTACCATCTGCCCATTTCAGAGCGAGCCCTGCCTGATGCGCCAAGTTGGATAAGCGCGACCAGCTATCTGCTGGAGGTGGGCAACAATAGTATCCAAACTGAAACCACTTACCGCAGTGGTTTGCGTCTATTCGCCGATTGGCTGCAGCACTATGGGCGTGACGGTTACGATACGGAGATGGAGTGGCCCCTTGACCCGGCGTCATTGACGACGGCTACCGTGCTTAACTTTCGCAACTGGCTTCTTTCAAATCGCTCGCGGTCCACGGCAACTACCTATATCGCGGCGATTCTGGGCTATCTTAATTTTTTGGACGGTCAAGATTTGCTGCCAGACGGTATCCAACTGGGCAAGCTTCAACGACAGCTGGCAAGGCGTCAGGTGGATCGAAACCAGGCCGAAACAGTCATGGACCTCGATGCAGCGCGCCAGTCGATTCCGCGCATCGTTCGCTACTATGACGAGTTGCCGCTACCGGCGGAAAATGATCGGTACAATCGCCGGCTCTCGCTCTTGCGCAATCGCGCCCTGGTTCACACCCTCTATTCCACAGCTGCGCGAATCTCGGAGGTTGTGGCCTTAAACCGCAGCAACGTCGATAATGGACGCGCCAGTCACGCGGCGATCACCGGAAAAGGCAACAAACCGCGCACGATTCACATTCGCGCATATGCTCGCAAGGCGATTCGCGCTTATCTCGCCGAGAGAGCGGATAGCAACCCCGCACTTTTCGTGGCTCACAGCCGCAACGCGAAGAATGCGCGACTTTCCACGACTTCGGCACACAATGTCATCAAGAGTGCGGTCAAGGCGCTTGACATGCACGAAACAATTTCTGCGCATGATTTTCGCCACTATCGCGCTACACAACTGCTGCGTGAAGGAATGCCCTTAGAGGTTGTACAAGAGTTTCTGGGCCACGCTGACATTTCGACGACGCGTAGCATCTACGCTCCCGTCCTTGGCATACAGGTCGTGGACGAGTGGTTGGACAACATGGACATCCCTCCAGACGAGGCGATGCAAAAGTTTGGATCAGAAAATGTGGAGTAGGCGTGGGTCGTTGTGGGCGCCTAGAAGGCGACCAGACCGAGCAAGGTCACCGAAAGCATAACCATGGCGCAGCCGGTCAAGATGACCAGAGCGATGACAATCCCCAAAATGAGTCCGACAATTCTTCCCTCTTCCATAAGCAAGTTCCTTGTTTCTCATCCCCGTCCCTTCGTCTCTTAAATTCGGTTTGCTGATCCTGAGTATCTCGCTTTTTCAAGCGGTATCCGTCCTTGCGTTCGCCGTCACATTCTCCGTGCCAGTGTTTACCTCGCGAAGATAACTCACCGAGAGCATGAACATGATGACCACGATTATGGCAGAAACGATACAGTACCGGCAAAAAGCGTGAATGACCCACAACTCCAGACCGGTCAGATAGAGCGAAAATAGTAACGCCAGAGTCGTCACGCCGACCAGCATTTCGGGCAGATAGTCCTCAACAACGGCAATCCAATCACGGAGCCAGGTCAACCCAAAGATGATCGCATAGCCGGTGAAACCGATAGCTGCAACAGGCACGGGCCCTACCGATGAGAACGGCGCGTCCGGTCCGCTTACCAGGCCACAGTCGTCCCACCCGCTCGGCGCGCAGACGCCGACGAGATCCCCGTTATGGAACAGCCACAGATAAAAGGAAATCAGCAATCCCGGCACCGCCAGCAGCTGAACAATGCGTACCTGCCAGTCTGCAATGCGCATCGCTACGATCCCAGGATGCTATCTATCTGGCGTCTAATTTCTTGGGGCGCGTTCCCTTCAACTTTTACACCATTAATGAAGAAGGTGGGTGTTGCCGTGACGCCTGCATCCAGCGAGGCCGTGCGATTCTGCTGTAACAGGTCAGCGTTTGCATTGTTAGAGAGGCAGGCGTCAAAAGCCTCAACATCGGCGCCCGCGCTCTCTGCCGCGGACCGTATGCTGTCAGCCGAATAGGCGCCGTCTGTACCAAAGCGTGCAAACATCTCCCGGTGGTATTCAAAAAATTCGCCTTGTTCGGCTGCGCAAAACGCTGCCTCTGCCGCCGGCTCTGTCATGGAATTTGAGGAATATGGTAGGACGACCCACTGCACCTGTCCTGTTTCCACGTATTCTGCCTCTAGTTCATCAGCCGGCCCCTCGACATTGAAATTCCGGCAATGGATGCAGGCATAATCAGAAATCTCGACGACGGTTACCGGCGCATCAGGCTCGCCCTTCTCCACACAGTTCTGCTCGTTCTCCGCACAGAAATCAAGCAGCGATGTAGTCGCCGGCTCCTGCGGACCCTGCAAAGTTGTAAAAAGTAACGCAAAAAGGGCGCCGACGCCGAGCAGAATGATTCCTCCAATCACGAGCCAGTTCGTGTTGCGGCGCTGCGCGCGTTTCTTGTGTCGTGGTGTAACTTTAGCCATAAGTATCAAGTTGCTCCTGTCATATAGCTGCGTAGGTTGTCTTTTGTTAATGGACCGGCGCCCGTTTGTTCGTTCACCCTTCGCCGATCATCCTCTTTAGACTCCAAGTGACTCACTGTCAGGTTCTCGGCCTCCAAATTGTGTCTCATAGAGCGAGGTATACAGGCCACCCTGAGCTAATAATTCGCTGTGTGTCCCCGATTCGACAAGCCGTCCTTTGTCCAGCACTAAGATTTTATCGGCTGCCAGGATGGTCGCCAGACGGTGGGCGATCACGATGCTCGTTCGCCCTTCCATGACCCGCTGCAGCGCCTCCTGAATCAAGGCTTCGGACAACGAATCCAGGTGCGAGGTGGCCTCGTCGAGAACCAGTACACGCGGGTCCTTTAGGATGACCCGCGCAATGGCAATTCGCTGCCGCTCGCCGCCGCTTAGCCGGTAGCCGCGCTCTCCGACGACGGTGTCATAGTCATCAGGTAGACTCATGATGAACTCGTGGATGTTCGCGGCCCTGGCAGCCTCGATCATGTCCGCCTCCGATGCCTCCGGCCGGGCATAAAGCAGGTTGGCGCGGATCGTATCGTAGAACAGATAGGTGTCTTGCGTCACCATGCCGATATTTTCGGCCAGCGACTCCAGCGTCACATTGCGAATGTTGTGTCCATCGATGCAGATGCGCCCAGACGACGGATCATATAGTCGCGGAATCAGATACGTTATCGTCGTCTTGCCCGCTCCACTTGGTCCGACCAGCGCCGTCAATTGACCCGGTAAAATTTCGAAAGAGATGTCCTCAAGCGCCAGCCTTTGCTCTTCCGGTCCTACTGCGCCGTCGCCATCGTGATCCACTCCTTCTTCCCGTTGCCGGCCCCGTCTCAGATGCACCTCGCTGGGTCCCCGCCGCGTAAAGCGCGCAATTTCTGCGAGCCCGATCTGTTCCTCACCTGTATAGCTAAAGGAGACGTTTTCGAATTGAATATGTCCACGCACCGGCGGCAACGCCTCGGCCTCAGCCGGCTGCACAATTTCGACAGGCATGTCCAACACCTCGAAGACGCGCTCAAAGCTGACCATGCTCTGCGCAAATTCGACCGGCGCATTTGTTATGGACATGAGCGGCCCATAAAGCTGTGTGAGGTAGGTGCCGAAGGCCACGATGGTGCCAATGGTAAAGGCATCGTTTAGCACGAGGTGACCGCCAACCCAGTACACAACGGCTGTGCCCACTGCGCTGACAATGCTCAGCATGAGGAAGAACCAGCGACCTGTAACGGCGGAGCGAATGCCAATGTCGCGTACATCGGCTGCAAACCCGCTAAACTTACGCAGCTCGTCTTCTTCACGCCCGAATAGCTTGACCAGAAGGGCTCCGCTGACGTTTAGCGTCTCATTCATCACCGCGTTCATTTCCGCGTTATTTTCCAAAGATTCACGTCGCAACCGTCGTAGGATACGGCCAACGCGACGGGCCGGCAGAACGAACAATGGGAGGATAGAAATCCCCAGCAAGGTCAACCGCCACTCGAGGGCCAGCATGATTACGATGGTGGAGATAACCGACACCAGGTTCGAAACGATCGTCACCAATGTGCTGGTTACCGCGCTTTGCGCCCCAACAACGTCGTTGTTAAGGCGGGACATCAATTCCCCTGTACGCGTCTCAGTGAAAAAGCGCAATGACATTTGCTGCATGTGCACGTACAGCGCCCGCCGCAAATCGTAAATCACGCCCTCGCCGATGCTGGCACTGATTCGCCGCTGAAACACGCCCACAAGTCCGTTGACCAGTGGAACGGCAACCATGCCCAGGGCCAGTAGATTCAAACGGGATACATTGCGATTGGGGATGGCGTTGTCCAGCAGATCACGAATGAGCAGCGGCGGCAGCAGACTGAGACCAGTTATGACGAAGATCGTAACCAGAAGCAGCACGATCTGCCTTGTGTATGGGCGCGCGAAATGCCACACGCGACGCAGAAGGCTTCGCGATACTACCGGTCTATCTTGCTCTTCGTCATGGCTGATGTATGACCACCAGCCTCTACCATGCATACCCAGCAGACAAT
>CAYSMQ010000231.1:0-7983 GCA_964432035.1 uncultured Ardenticatenaceae bacterium | reverse complement strand
AACATTACAAGTTTACACCAGGCGGAGGGCATTCTAGCATAGCCAGAAGGGGACGGCAATCGGGCAAATTGCTCTATAATGGACGCTAAACGACGAAAGATTGTCATTCTCACGATATAAGGAAGGGTTAGATGCGAGTCGTAATTGGCGCCGACCATGCCGGTTTTGCGCTCAAAGAGGCGCTAAAAGATTATTTGGGCGAGCAGGGACACGAAGTAGTGGATGTAGGCGCGCACGAGTACGATGGCAGCGACGATTATCCCGACTTCTCGGCAGCTGTGGGGCGCGCGGTCGTGTCGGGCGAAGCGCCGCGTGGAATCCTCGTCTGTGGTAGCGGCGTGGGAGCCTGCATCGCCGCCAACAAGATCAACGGCGTGCGCGCCTGCCTATGTCACGACATTTACTCGGCAACACAAGGCGTGGAGCATGACGATATGAACGTGCTGTGCCTTGGCGGTCTGATTATCGGCGAGGCTCTTGCGCGCAAGCTGGTCGATGGCTTCTTGAGCGCCACGTTTGTTGGCGCGGGCCGTTTTCAACGGCGGTTGGACAAGGTGTTGGCTTTAGAGGAGTAGACGAGCGCCAAGGCGCTAGGTGCAAGGCACTTCGCAAGTGCCTTGCACCTACAGAATTAGCCAACGTCTGCAGCATCGTCAATCGTAAAGCCGATCTTGACGGTAACCTGCCAGTAGGCGATCTCGCCATCTTCGATGTAACCGCGCGTTTCGGTGACCTCAAACCAGCGCATGTTGCGCACGGTTTGTGCCGCGCGGGCCACGGCGTTGGAGACAGCTTCTTCAATGCTATTCTCTGACGATCCGGTTAGTTCAATCTTCTTATATACGTGGTCATTCATTGTTGTGCTCCTTTCTCTAATTGCTCATAAATGGGCCTCGAGTTCGTCGATGGCCTCACGTATCACAGAGGCGCTATTGTGCAGCGCACGTTGCTCTTCATCGCTGAGCGGTAGGGCAAACGTTGCCAGAACACCGTCGCCGCCCACCAGTTGCGGTAAAGAGGCGGTCACGTCCTTTACTCCGGCAATGTCCGGCGTGCGCGTCGAGACAGTCAGAATGGCCCGCTGATCGCGAAGAATCACGTTGATTATGCGCGCCAGGGCGCTGCCGATACCGTAATAAGTAGCGCCTTTCCCTTCGATGATATTGTACGCCGCCCGACACACCTGACGGTCGATCTCTTTACGAATATCTTCATCTAAAGGAATGTCATAAAGGCGACTGAATTCCTGGAGTGGCAAATTGCCCACATTGGTCAGCGACCAGGTGATGACCTCCGAATCGCCATGCTCGCCTACGACGTAACCGTGGATGTGGGTGGAATCAACACCCAGGTGCTCCCCTAACAGCGCGCGAAAACGAGCCGTATCTAGCGTCGTGCCCGAACCGAGCACGCGGCCGGCGGGCACGCCGTGTTCTGCTGCGAAAACGGCGGTGACGTGTGCCATAACGTCGACAGGATTACTGGCGACGAGAAGCACGGCGTCCGGCGCGTGTTCCAGGATACTGGGCACGATCTGGCGAAAGATGTCCGCATTCCGCTCCAGCAGTTCAAGGCGCGTTTCGCCGGATTTCTGGCTCGCGCCGGCCGAAATGACGACGACGCGCGAGCCTTGTAGATCGGCGTATTCTCCAGCGCTAATCTTCAGCGCGTGGGCAAAGGGCACGGCGTGAAGAAGATCGGAAGCCTCCGCCGCAGCGCGCTCTTTGTTAAGGTCCACGAGCACTATCTCGCGACCGATTCCCTGCATCACCAGCGCGTAGGCGGTTGTAGCGCCCACCATACCTGTCCCGACAATGCCAACTTTCATGGAATTCCTCCAATTACGTACGTAGCCATACTCACCCACCGTGTCACCGCACTCTAACCAACAGTGCCCGGTCAATCTTTATCATTGTATAGCCGTTGACAGCAGGGGCAAAACGGAGAAAGCCAGTAATCTCATAGCGGCGACGATGCCTCAGCACACCGCGGTTTTCTTGACACCGCTGGCAATTTTGGTACGTTCTAGTGCATGAAAGGGAAAGTCGTTCCGATTGCATGGTGGTTGTTGCTCCTGTTTGCGTTGACCGTGTCGCCTGTCGCCGCGCAGCACGGCGAGTCCGTATTCTTGCCCGGCTGGGTCGCATGGGTGATGGTCGTTTTGGCGCTGGTCGTTCCGGCGATACTCTATTTTGTCTTGAAAGACCGCGGCCGCCTATAGCGCTTGCCTGTTACGAGCGGCTGGCGACGGCAGAAATCGGATGTTTCAAAAACATCCGATTTCTTGACACGTACCAAAGCGCATGCTACTATGTGCCCCACAATTAAAGATTGAAAGACGTTGAATCGGAAGAGTACCCTGTAAAGCGGGTCCCAGAGAGCCGGTGAGTGTGCTGAAACACCGGCGTCAGCGCCACAGGAGAATGGGCCGACGAGTCGTCCAGGCGAACGGAAAAACCAACTAGCCTGGGCCGGATATGCCACCGTTATTAGGGCAGAGGTCTCGTCAAAACATTGGCCGGACCGACACGAGTGAGGCTGGCTCTTCGAACACTCCAACGCGCCTATCACGGCGCGTTTTTGTTTTGAAGGCCGGTCTAACCAGGGTGGCACCGCGGGAATTCAAACGCTCTCGTCCCTACACAGGGATTAGGGCGTTTTTTGATCTCACAATGCAAAGGAGGATGTGACGATGGGTGAACAGTATAAGTACCAACTTGACGAGAGCAGGGTGCCTGAGGCCTGGTATAACATCAACGCCGATTTCCCCACGCCGCCGGCCCCCGTGCTTCATCCGGGCACGAAGGAGCCTGTGACGCCGGAGTTTCTGAGCGTGCTCTTTCCCATGAGTATCATCGGGCAAGAAGTCAGCGCCGACCGCTGGATAGAAATTCCCGATCCTGTACGCGAAGTGTACAAGCTGTGGCGTCCCACGCCCTTGTTCCGCGCGCGCCGCCTGGAAAAAGCGCTGGATACACCCGCGCACATCTACTACAAATATGAAGGCGTCAGTCCCGTCGGATCACACAAGCCAAACACGGCCGTGGCGCAGGCCTTCTACAACAAGGAAGCGGGCACCAAAGCGCTGACCACTGAAACAGGCGCAGGGCAGTGGGGCTCGGCGCTGGCTATGGCCTGCAACTTCTTTGATCTGGACCTGGAAGTATACATGGTCAAGGTTTCCTACGATCAGAAACCCTACCGGCGGGTCATCATGCAGACCTACGGCGCCGACGTCTATGCTAGCCCGACGGACCAGACGCAATTTGGGCGAGCCGTGCTGCAGCAGCACCCGGATAGTCCCGGTTCACTGGGAATTGCCATTTCGGAAGCGGTGGAGGCGGCGGCAACGTCGGAAGGCGCCAAGAAGTACAGTCTTGGTTCCGTGCTCAATCACGTGCTCATGCACCAGTCAGTGATTGGATTGGAGGCGCTGGAACAAATGGAAATGGCCGGCGAGTATCCCGATGTCGTCATCGGTTGCGCTGGCGGCGGTTCAAACTTTGCGGGATTTGCCTACCCGTTCCTGCACCAGAATTTCACCAATGGCAAGCAGACCCGAATCGTTGCTGTGGAGCCCACCTCCTGCCCCACCCTGACGCGCGGAAAATACGCCTTTGACTTTGGCGACACGGCAGCCATGGCGCCCATCATGAAGATGCACACCCTGGGACACACCTTTGTGCCGCCCGGCATCCACGCCGGGGGTCTCCGTTACCATGGCATGGCGCCGAGCGTTAGTGCCCTTTTCAACCATGGCGACATTGAGGCGCGAGCAGTGCCGCAGCTGGCGACCTTTGAGGCCGCCGTGCAGTTCGCTCAAGCGGAAGGCATCTTGCCGGCGCCGGAATCGGCGCACGCTGTGCGCGCAGCATTCGACGAGGCTCTCGACTGTCGAGAAAGTGGGGAATCGCGTGTGATTGCCTTCAACCTTTCGGGCCACGGCCACTTCGACATGGGCGCCTATGATGCCTATTTCAAGGGCCAGTTAGAGGATTATGACTATCCAGAAGCGGAGATCTCGGAAGCAATGACCAGCTTTCCGGAAGTCAGTGTGTAGAGGAGTTTCAACCATGACTGGAGTAAAGGAAGCAACGGAAACACAGGAAGAAACAGTCTACCGTCCGGGTCTGGAGTCATTCCGCCGGCTGGCAGCGGGCGACGCCAATCTAATACCCGTCTACCGCGAGTTTCCCGCCGACCTGGAGACGCCGGTATCCGTTTATCTGAAGCTCATGGACGGTGGCGGCGCGTCGTTTCTGCTGGAATCGGTGGAAGGCGGTGAGCAGGTTGGTCGCTACTCGTTCGTTGGCGTCGATCCGCGTGGTCTGATCTCGCTCCACGGGCGCCAGGTGCGCGATGTGCGCGAGGGGAAGACGGTGCAAGAGCGACCGTTGGCCGAGGACGAGAATATTTTGGACGTGCTGCGCGTTGAGCTGCAGCGCTTTCGACCTGCCGACCTGCCGGGGCTGCCACGATTCAGCGGCGGCGCGGTTGGTTACCTCGGTTACGATGTCGTGCGCTATTTTGAACGGCTGCCGGAAACGGCGGAGCAGGTGCTAGAGGTCCCCGACGCCGTTTTCATGCTGGCCGACACGCTGGTTGTCTTTGATCATGCGCGCCACCGGTTATTGATTTTGTCCAATGCTCGCGTCAACGGCGACGTGGAAGCGGCGTACGTGGAAGCCATCCAGCGCATCGAACGGGTCAGCGAGCGGCTGTTGCGACCGCTGCCGGCGGTGCCGCAGTTGCGCTGGGGCGCGCGACGCAACGGGAACGGGGAAACTGAGTTGACCTCTAACATGACAAAGGAGCGCTTCGAGGAAATCGTCGCTCAGGCCAAGGAGTACATCGCAGCCGGCGACATTTTTCAGGTCGTGCTCAGCCAGCGCCTCAGCCGCCGTACGCCGGCGCACCCGTTTGCCGTGTATCGCGCGCTTCGCATGCTCAACCCATCGCCCTACATGTTCTACTTTGACTTTGGCGCGCACGATATGCAGGTGATCGGCGCTTCGCCGGAGATGCACGTGCGGTTAGAAGATGGCGTTGCCAGCGTAAGACCTATCGCCGGCACACGTCCGCGCGGCGCAGACCCGGCCGAAGATGAGGTCTTGCAGGAAGAGCTGTTGGCCGACCCCAAGGAGCGCGCCGAACACGTGATGCTCATTGACCTGGGGCGCAATGACCTGGGACGCGTCAGCGAGTTCGGCAGCGTACACGTGCACGATCTGATGGTTGTGGAACGATACAGTCACGTTATGCACATGGTTAGCCATGTAGAAGGCAAGTTGCGCGAGGACCTGGATGCCTTTGACTTGATGCGCGCCACTTTTCCCGCCGGCACAGTAAGTGGTGCGCCTAAGGTGCGAGCCATGGAAATCATCGAAGAGCTGGAAGGGCAGCGGCGCGGGTTATACGCCGGGGCCATCGGCTACTTCAGCTATGACGGCAGCATGGACACCTGCATCGCCATTCGCACGATGCTCATGCAGCATGATACGATACACGTCCAGGCAGGCGCCGGCATCGTCGCCGACAGCGATCCCTCGCGCGAACACGAGGAGTGCCTCAACAAGGCGCGAGCGTTGGCGGTGGCGGTGGAGAGGGCGGAGAGTGGAAGACTTTGAGATTGGAACTGGAGATTGGAGATTGGTTAATTGGAGATTAGACGAAAATCTCTAATCTCCATACTTATGCGGAGACACTTATGACAGACAGAAAACGATTACTCACCGGCGATCGGCCCACAGGGCGGATGCATTTAGGACACTATGTCGGAAGCATCAGTAATCGCGTGGCGTTGCAGGACGAGTATGATAGCTACTTTATCATTGCCGATCTACACATGCTGACGACGAAGAATACAACAGAGGACATCTTTAACGTACGTACCAATGCCTACGAAGTGGCCATCTCAAACCTGGCCTGTGGGCTAGATCCGTCGAAGTGCACGATCTATTTGCAGAGTGCAATTCCCGCAGTGTACGAGATGAACCTGATTTTTGAGATGCTGGTGACCGTACCGCGGCTCAGCCGGTTGCCCAGCCTCAAGGACATGGCGCGCGCCGCGCACCTGAACGAGATGCCCTTCGGACTGTTGGGCTATCCAGTCCTGCAGGCAGCGGACATTTTGATGCCACGAGCGCACATGGTACCCGTTGGCAAAGATAATCAGGCGCACGTGGAGATCACGCGCGAAATTGCCCGCCGTTTCAACTACCTGTATGAGGAGATCTTCCCGGTCCCCGACTACTTGGTAGAGGGCGACACGCTTGTGGGCACCGACGGCAGCGCCAAGATGAGCAAGAGCCTGGGTAATGCCATCGAGCTTTTCGACGATGCCCGTACCGTGGAGCAGAAGGTTCACGGCATGTACACCGATCCCAAGCGCATAACAGCCGACGTTCCCGGCACCGTGGAAGGCAATCCTGTTTTTATCTATCACGATACATTCAATCCTGACCGCGCCGAAGTCGAGGACCTCAAGACCCGTTATCGCGAGGGGCGGGTGGGAGACGTAGAAGTGAAGGAAAAGCTGGCGCGAGCCATCAACAACTTCCTCGATCCCATCCGCGAGCGGCGCGAGGAGATCGAACAGGATAGCGGCTTCGTGGAGCAGGTCATATATGAAGGTACTGTGCGCGCCTCGGAAATGGCCGAGGAAACGGTAATGGCCATGAAGAAGGTGATGGGCCTGACCGGCGTGTGGAACAAATTTAGCCGTAAAGGTCGCAAGCGGTTAGACAAGAAGGGTCCGATACGCGTGGACGAGACGCCAGAACCAGAACCGGCCGCGACCGGCACTTCGGGCGGCAACTAAAGCGTCCAGGAGGTAACAAATGCTCGTTGTAATCGACAACTATGATTCGTTTACTTACAACCTGGTGCAGTATCTGGGAGAACTCGGCGCCGAGCCGCAAGTATTCCGCAACGATGCGGTGACCGTGGACGAACTACACGAGTTGCGCCCGTCGCACATCGTCATCAGCCCCGGTCCCGGCGAGCCGGACGACGGTGGGATATCCAACGAAGTTATCCGCGAATTGGGTCCAAACACGCCACTCCTCGGCGTCTGTCTGGGACACCAGTGCATCGGACAGGTGTTTGGCGGCAAAGTAAACCGCGCGCCGCGCCTGATGCACGGGAAGACGTCCGCCGTGTACCATAAGGGGCGCAACGTTTTCTACGGTGTTCCCAGCCCGTTTCAGGCCACGCGCTATCACTCCTTAATCGTCGAGGAGCCACTTCCAGACTTCCTGGAGGTCATTGCATTCACCAGTCAGGGTGAAGTGATGGGTCTCGTGCACAAGGAGTACCCTATTACGGGCGTTCAGTTTCATCCCGAGAGCATCCTGACAGAACACGGCAAGCGGATCTTGCAGAATTTCCTGGAGGGCCAGCGTTGAGCCCGAGAAGCAGAACCGTCGACGTGCGAACGAGGAGGCACCCATGCCATTGAAATCGGCAATTGCCGAAGTAATTAACGGACGCGATTTAGACATGGCGCAGGCGGAAGCTGCCATGGACGTTATTATGCGCGGAGAAGCGACGCCGGCGCAGATCGGCAGCTATCTGACCGCGTTGCGCATGAAAGGTGAAACGGTTGAGGAGATCGCCGGCAGTGCCCGTTCCATGCGCGCGCACGTCGTCAGTGTCGATGCGCCGGTGGAGCAGGGCGAAATGCTGGTCGATACTTGCGGCACCGGCGGCGACGGTAAGCACACGTTCAACATCTCCACCACGGCGGCCTTTGTTGTTGCCGGCGCCGGTGTGAAGGTGGCCAAGCACGGCAATCGCGCTGCCAGCAGCCGCAGCGGCTCGGCGGACGTGTTAATGGCCCTGGGCGGCAATCTCGATTTGGGCCCACAGCAAGTCGCAGAGTGCTTGGCGGACGTGGGTATCGGGTTTCTCTACGCCGTCAATCACCATCCCGCCATGCGCCACGCCATCGGTCCTCGCCGGGAACTAGGCCAGCGCACCTTA
>CAYSMQ010000230.1:0-7984 GCA_964432035.1 uncultured Ardenticatenaceae bacterium | reverse complement strand
CTCATCTCCTGCCAGCTATCGCCGCCGTCTTGCGAGCGCCAGAACGTACTGGGACTCGTTCCCGCATACACCACGCCGTCCTGTACCGCGACCGCCGTGATGTCGTCATGTGCAAAGGCGACTTCTTGCCAGCTGTGTCCCCCATCGACGCTACGAAACAGCCCATTGCCCGACGTGCCCACATATAGCCGCCCCTCGTTCTCGTCTACCGCCAGCGCCTGGGCCTTCATTCCTTCCAGGTGCGCGTCTACCGTCCATTCTGCTCTCTGCCCCACGACCAATACCGCATCCGGCGTCGCAATCACAACTGTCGTCATCTTCGCAGACCTCCATTACCGACCAACGTTTTCCTTTCTTTGTTCCATTTTAAACGACAGGCGGCCCGAAAGGAAATTTCTTTCGGGCCGCCTCTTTTCCTAAACGCGCCGAAGCACGCTTACCCAAATCTATTGAAGTGCGGGTTACAGACTACGCGCTGCCGTCGTCGTGCGGTCCGTGTAGCTGCACAATCTCGGACACGCCTTCGCCGACAATCTCCCGGAAGCGCTTGGACCATTCGATAGCTTCGTCCACGGAGTCCACGTCCAGGATGGCCCAGCCGGCGACCAGCTCTTTCAGCTCGATGAACGGCCCGTCGGTGACGGTGAACTCTCCATCTTCATACACCAGCCGCTTGCCGTGTGTTTGCAGCGCGCCGGTAGCCACGATGACGCCGGCTTCATATGCTTCGGCAATGAAGTTGCCCATTTCCTGCATGGCTTCCGCGCTGGGCGGCTCGGCCGATTCAAAGTCTGCCGGATCAAAAGTAGGGTCGTAAACGAGGAATTGCATGGCCATTCTCCTTTGAATGGTGAGCCAGGCTGCTTAGGTGCAACGCACGGCTCTGTAATTTGTCTTTCTACTATATAGTCGATTGGGAAGACCAAAAATCGACAGGATCGACGACCAATTTCCAAAATTGGTCCAAATTGGCCGAAATTGGTCCCATTTTGCCCATTCAACCGCCCAGATCCGCCAGCCGTTGCCGCAAGAAGCGCCGTTCTGGTTCCTGATCTGCCAGCGCCAGCGCCCGCTCATACGCTTCGCACGCGTCTGCTGTTCTTCCCAAGCGCCGGCACAGGTCGGCCCGCGCTGCGTGGGCTAGATGATAATCGGCCAGCTCGCCTTGCGCCAGAATGTCTTCGACCAGCGCCAGACCCTGGGCCGGCCCATCGCGCATAGCCACTGCGACGGCGCGGCTGATTTCCACCACGGGGGAAGGCGCTACCTTTAGCAGTAGATCATACATGCCCACAATCTTGGCCCAGTCTGTTGATTCCGAATCTGGCGCGACGGCGTGTACCGCGGCAATGGCAGCCTGTAGCGTGTAGGGTCCCACCCGTCCCGAGGCCAACGCCCGGTGCACGAGAACCATGCTTTCGGCAATCAGTTGACGGTTCCATAACGAGCGGTCTTGATCCTCCAGCGCAATGAGCGCTCCATCCGCCGTGCTGCGCGCCGCGCGCCGCGATTCATGCAGTAGCATCAGGGCCAGCAACCCAAACACCTCCGGATTGGGCAGCAATTCTGCCAGCAGCCGCCCCAGGCGAATGGCCTCACCGCTCAGGTCCGTCCGCGTCAGCGAAGGTCCCGAAGAAGCCGAATAGCCTTCGTTGAATACCAGGTAGATGACCTGTAGCACTGCGCCCAGTCGCTCCGGTAGCTCGTCAAGCGACGGCGTCTCGTAAGGGACTTTCTCCTTGCGAATCTTTCTCTTGGCGCGCACAATGCGCTGTGCCAGCGTCGGCGTGCTTACCAGAAAGGCGTGGGCAATATCTTCTGTTGACAGGCCACACACCTCGCGCAGCGTCATGGCCACGCGCGCGTCAAACGATAGGACAGGGTGGCAGCAGGTGAAGATAAGGCGCAGGCGGTCGTCCTTAATATCTTCGTCGCTCAGCAGCTCGTTTTCGCGTGCCTCTCGTTCCAGGCGCGCGGCCCTGTCGGCCATCAAGCCGTTGAACCGCGCCCTGCGCCGCAGCTTGTCAATGGCCTTGAAGCGTCCTGTAGAGACAAGCCATGCTCGCGGATTGTCCGGTATGCCATCTTCTGGCCATTGCTCCATCGCCGCCCGGAACGCATCCTGCATGGCGTCTTCGGCCAGATCAAAGTCGTTTAACAAGCCTACCAACGTGGCAAAAATGCGCCGTGACTCGTCGTCATATATCGTCCCTATTTCGGCGACAATCTTTTCCTGTGCAGGCGCAGACGCCATTTGCCTCTCACTCGTCGTCGTGTTTACAACTCGCCTAATCATTGTATACGTCTTGTTCGTGGACCGCAGACAGCACCTATCCTACGGACGTAGAGAGGAACGCGCTCAGGCGTTCAGCTTCATTCCTGGCGACCCGCTGCACCCACTCGGGCAGATCGTCGAACGGTTCGATTTGAATTTCGACGCCGTTTCCCTTCTGGTTGCGTTCCCAGACGCCTGCTATGCGGCCGTCGACCAGGAGGACTGGCGATATCCAACCCTGTTTGCGATAGACGCGCTCCTTGAATTCGCCAGGCAAAATACTCGGTTCGTCACGGGGCGCACCGAGGATGTAGGGGTCGAATGCTGGTAGCAGATTGACGCTGCCGGCGGGCGTCGTGTCTTGTATGGCTTGCACGTGCTCTGCGAGAAGCCAGGAAGGTGTCTCGCCAGCCTGCACGACGACGACCTCCTCGCCAAGACGACGAATTTGTTTCATAGCCTGGGCCGGAGAAACACCCCACCAACGGGAGAAATTCTCACGCGTAGCGGGCCCATAGGTCGACAGATAGCGGCGGGTGACTTCGCGCATGGCTTCCTGGGGATCTTCCTCGCGCCACGCCGGCAGCCAGCGATCGGGACGCGTAAAGCGCACATTGCGCTCTTCATTATCTGGCGCGTAACAAAGGCAACCGCGGAAGGAGGCAGGTTTCAACGTGGCGCCCCAGCTGTCGAGTAGCTTCTCACCTAACGCTTGCGAATCGACCCGTCTGGCGACTTCTGTTGCTAGCTCTTCTCGGGTCAGCATGCTACCGTCTAGCGCCTGGCAAATGGCGGCTAGCACCTGTTCTAGCTCTTCCCGTGTGAATCCGAAGTGGCGCAACCAGACACCTTTCAAATAGTGCTGGTACGTGCTGAAAGCAGCCTGCCACATAGGGTAGTCGCGCGCCGGAAGCAAGTGTAACGTGCCGCGCATGGCCCAGCTTTTGACGAGACTTCGCTGTTGCCAAAGGGCCTGGTCTACGATTCCAGGCGTGATGTCCTCAAGGCGTGCATGCAGCATTAGCACTGTGTTGGCCAGAACTTGTGCCTGCAGGCCGCAAACGGCGCCGGTTACGTCCAGCATCTTTGCCGCCGGCGAACGGCGGTGCAGATGGTGTTGCTCGACGCGCCAGGCCAGGATTTGGTCCCAGCTAAAGCTGGCGACGGCTTGTTCCTTGGTGGCGCGCACGATCCTTTTTGCCATTGGTAAATCCTTACGAACTAAGCGCACGCCTTTGACGGCGCCGCGTTACGACAATCTCTCAACTCGTGATCAAAACAATCGCCGCCAGCGTTGCTGCAACTCCCACCCACTGGCGCGACGACAGGCGCTCCTTAAGCACCAGCCAGGCCAGGAAGACCGTCGCCGCCGGATACAGCGAGGATAGCACGGCGGCGATGTCCAGGCGGCCTAAAGCGCTGGCAAGGGCGAAGAAGATACTGCCGCCGGTCTCTAGAATCCCCGTGATCGCCAGGTGCAGTAGATTGAGTGGTCGCCGTATTGCCTGACGCCGTTGCAGGAGGATGAGCGACAACAAGACGCTGGATGTCAGGCGCGTGATGACCAACGGCCAGAAGACCGCGCTTTCGCTAACCTGATCGATGAAAATATAGAAGAGGCCGAATCCTATTCCTGCAATTAGCGAGAGGAGCAGCGCGCGCGTTGCCAAGCGGGCGTCGCTACCTTGTCGCGAAATTGTCCAGATGCCGGCGAAGGCAATAACAAAGCCGCCAAGCTGGCGGTTGCCCGGCAATCCCGCGCTGATGATTGCAAACAGCACAGGCAAAGCTGCGGCGATGACGGCCGTCATGGGCGCCACGATGCCCATGTTTGCCGTCGCCAGGCCGCGATAGAGCGCCGCCAATCCTAGGGACCCCGCTACACCCGCCAACGCGCCATAGCCCAGAAGTGAGAGTGACGGTATCGCTTCTCCCCACAAGAGGGCCAGGGCGACAAGCAGGACGGCGCCAAACGCCTGGGCGATGGCGACGACCACCATCGCGTTCTGCCGTTTGCTCGCCATCCCGCCGCTAAAATTGCCCGCGCCCCAGCTGGCGGCCGAAACCAGGCCGAAGACAACCGCTGCTGTTTCTGGATTCACGTCGTTTGCGTCACCGTCGCCGGCATCTCTAAGAAGGCGCTGTAACGATCCACTGCGGCATCGAGCTTTTCAGGCTGCTTCTCTTGAAAAGACACAAAGGGCTGCAGTGTGACGTCAACCTCGTTCGTCCTAAATCTACGATTCCAGAGTCCGATTACCCGACCCTCATGTACGATCGTCTGCAAACCATTGTCATTGATCTTGTCCTTGTGCATTTCGTCATGCGCCGCGCTGCGATCTTTGTAGCCGATCAGATATTCGTCAAAGGCGGGCAGCAACCACGCCCGCGAATCTTGCGACTGCAAAGCTTGTGGCGACGTTCCTGGCATCGCACCGTCGGGAGAGAACCAGTACACCATATCACCAACAGTTTCTGAAGCAAGCTGTGATCCGACTATCTCTATCCCCTCGCGCACCTGGGCCAGCGTCAGTCCCGACCACCGGCCGAAATCATACTCTGTTGCCGGCCCGTGGCTCATGAAGTAGCGATGCGTCAGCTCTGCCAGCGCCTCGTCTCGCTCCAGCTCGCGCCCTGGCGGCACGCGCTCCTCCAGCAGCGTATACGTATGTTGTTTGCCTTGGCGCGCACCGCTGCAGAGTATCCCGTCAAGCTCAGCGCACATAATGAGTAACGTAAAGCGCAAGCGATCGTCATCTTCGTTGATGATGCCTTCTCGCAACAGCGCCGCCTTCAATTCTGATCGTTGCAGCTGTTTATCACCTTGCAGTTCACGCACCAGCACATCATAGCTGCGCGCACAAAGGGCGTCGTCTATCTCCAACTTGCGTAAATAGGAGCCAACGGCCGTCTTCACCCGTGGCGCCGTCAGCTGCAACAGCCAGCGAATGTCTTGCGGCGTCACGAAATGCCACGTGGGCCGCATTACGTGCGTGCGCAAGATGCGCCCCTCGGCGAAAGCTGTCTCTACCTTGTCGCGCGTGAGCCCTGGCGCCCGCAGGCCCAACGCCCATCTGGCCTGCCCATACTCCTGCGCCTGCACCGCGCCCAGCCGGCTTACCACCTCTTCCGCCGTCTCAAACTGCCTGCCACCCAGGCCCTGGTTATGGAGTCGTTGTTGTGCGATATCGTGTAGGTTCATGCTTCTCCCTTAACATTCATAGAAATCGGATGTCTTTGCCCAGGCTTCTAGTAATCCCAATAGCGCCTAGAGACATCCGATTCCTCGCAGTTATGCGTGGGACCAACATTTATGGCGCGCTACGTTGCAACGCCCGCAGCCTGTTCCTTCTCCTTGTGCCAGGATTCAATGTATTCCAAAGACTGGTGCCGGAAATAGGTGTTGTAAAGATCGGCGTAGTGACCGTCGCGCGCCATGAGCGTGTCGTGGGTGCCTTCTTCGATGATTTTTCCTTTTCTCAGCACGATGATGCGGTCCGCAGTACGGATCGTCGACAGGCGGTGGGCGATGACGATTGCCGTGCGCTCGCGCAGTACCACTTCCAGCCCTTCCTGAATTTGCGCTTCGGTGAGCGGGTCGACGCTCGCCGTCGCTTCGTCCAGGATCAGAATAGCCGGATCTTGCAGCAGCACGCGGGCCAGAGCCACCAGCTGCCGTTGACCCATGGAGATACCGCGTCCTTCTTCGCCCACGGGCGTCTCCAGCCCTTGCGGCAACGCTTCCAGCCAATCGCCGCCGCCCACCTGTGACGCAGCGGCAAGTACCTCCTCCTCGCCGGCGTCCGGTTTGCCGTAGCGAATGTTGTCGGCGACCGTGCCCGCAAAGAGAAACGGCGTTTGGGGCACGATGCCCAGCTGGCGCCGGTAAGAGTGCAGGTCAAAGCTGCGGATATCCTGCCCGTCGAGCAACAGCTGTCCATCCTGGAACTCATAGAAACGGGCTACCAGCTTGCCCAGACTGGATTTGCCCGCGCCCGTATGGCCCACCAACGCCAGGATCTCGCCGGCGCCGATGGTCAGGTTGAACTTCTCAAGTACCTGCTCCTTGTCCGTGTAGCGAAAATCCATATCGCGAAACTCGATGCGCCCCTGCAACGGCGGCGCCTGGTGATCTGCGAGTTGCGTCACCCGTGGCTCCGCGTCTACCAGGGCAAAAACGCGCTCGCTGGCGGAGAGACCCAGCTGGAACTGGCTCCAGAAGGAGGCGATGCTGGTCAGCGGGAACCAGAAGAGGGCGACGCCTTCGATGAAGAGGTAGAAATTGCCTGCCGATATGGCGCCGTTGATGACGCTCATGCCGCCAAAATACACGATGAGCGCCGTGCCGATGCCGGAAATGACGCCCAGGATGGGAAAGATGCTGCTGAATACCAATCCCTGGCGCAGGCTCCAGTGGTACGTCTGCGCGTTAACGGGCTTGAACTCATCATAAATGCGCTGTTCCTGGCGGAAGTTTTTGGCCACACTGATGCCGGTGATCGACTCCTGCACGTTAGCATTGACTTCCGCCAGCACCCGGCGCGCTTGTATCGTCGTCTTGCGCGCGATGCGCCGGAAGGAGAGCGCCACGATAATGACGATGGGCGCAATGGTCAGCGCGATCAACGCCAGCCGAAAGTTGATAAAGAGCAACAGGGTCAGGACGATGACGACGATCAGTACCTGGCTCATCAGATCCAGGGTCAGTGTCACCACTTTGGCGAACTCTTGCGTGTCTGACGTCACGCGGCTGACGATCTTGCCCGTCGAAAACTCGTCATAGAAGGACATGTCGCGAGCCAGCACCGCGTCGAATGCGTCCTCGCGCAAATCGAGCACCACGTCACCCACTGTTCGCGCCGTGTATCTGCGCCGCACATAGTTGAACGTCCACGATAACACGCCGGAAAAGAAAATGGCCACGATGAGCCACGCCGTGTGCTGCCAGATCGTATCACCCAAATTGGCGGCGCCCTCCAGCCGGTCCAGGCTAGTGGCGATAAGCAATGGAAATGCCGCATCCATCAGCGAATTGAGGCCGATCATCAGAGCTATTAGCACCATCACACTTTTGTGACGGCGGAAGTAGCGCACGATTCGTCTCAGAAGTTCGCGGTCCGAATACTGGCGGTCGTACGCCTCGGCATCCAGACCGTCCATAATGAAGCCCATAATCTACTCCTAGCAGTTATCTAAAGCGGGCGAAAATGCGCTGGTAAAGATCACAGCGCGCCATCAGTTCTTCGTGTGACCCTTGGTCGAGAATCTCACTGCGGTGCAGGACCAGGATGCGATCGGCGCGGCGGATCTGTGACAGCCTGTGTGTAATCAGCAACGTCGTGCGTCCTTGCAGCACGCGATCGATGGCGCGCTGGATACGGTCCTCGGTGGCGCTATCAATGGCGCTCGTAGAATCGTCGATCATCAAGATGCGGGGATCCGTGAGTAGCGCGCGCGCAATCGCCAATCGTTGCCGTTGTCCGCCCGAAAGCGTCACACCGCGCTCGCCAATTTCCGTCTTGTAGCCATCGGCGAAGCCGCTGATGAACTCGTGCGCCTGCGCGGCTTCGGCGGCGCGCTCAATAGCCGCCTGATCCATCTCTTGTCCCAACCCAAAGCCGATGTTTTCGTCCACCGCCCGCGAGAAGAGGAAGATATCCTGCTCAATGGTCGAAATCTGCGAGCGTAGTGAATCCAGGTTCCAGTCGC
>CAYSMQ010000229.1:7108-7990 GCA_964432035.1 uncultured Ardenticatenaceae bacterium | reverse complement strand
TAGTAGGCCCGCACCAGTTCCAGCGTCTCGCGCTTGGCCATCGGATCCGGCTCGAAATCGACCTCCGGAACGGGAGAGTCGGACAGGCCGGCCCGAAGGCGGGGCGAGTTCGCCTCGCGGGCGCAGGGTCTGGGCGTTAAGCTCCACGGCAACTACGTCGATGCCCCGGGCCATGCGGTGTATATCGTGATGGAGGCCGAGGACGCCATGGCTATCTCACGGCTTTTGGAACCTGTCCTGGAATTTGGACATTATGAAATAAGGCCGGTGGTGGACACGGTGCGCCTGATGAATGAGTTAGTTGGAAGCGAGGAGGAATCGAGACAGTGAGCGAATCACGCCAAGAAAGGAACAAGGCGCTAGTGCGTCGCATGGTACAAGAGGTATTCAACCAGGGCCGGCTGGCGGTGATAGACGAGCTGGTAGACGAGTCGTTCGTCCTGCATAGTCACGGCCTGGAGGGACGAGAATCGTTCAAGAACCTGGTGCGTGACATTCGCCGGGCGTTTCCCGATTTACGTGGCGAAATTGACCTGATGATCGCCGAGGATGATTTGGTGGCGATGCGCCTGACGACGACGCACACGCACCTGGGGCCTTTCATGGGCGTGGCTCCCACAGGCGTCCACGGGTCGCACACGGGAATGTCCTTTGTGCGCATTGCCGGTGGAAAGGCTGTGGAACATTGGGAGGAGGCGGACATGCTCGGCCTGCTGCAGCAGTTGGGCGCCCTCCCCCAGGAGGCGGTGCAATAATGGTTCTGGCGCGTATCTATGAGCTGATTGGCCAGTTGCTGATGGAGCGACCGGCGCGCGATAAGGCGCTTTCGGAACTGATCGCGACGCTCGAGCGCGGCGGAACCCGGGCCATGGCGCGTATCGA
>CAYSMQ010000229.1:0-7098 GCA_964432035.1 uncultured Ardenticatenaceae bacterium | reverse complement strand
GCGCGCGATGTGGCGCCAAATCGCGAGGCGCTGCGCCACGTGATCGCCATCGAGCGCTGGGGCCAGGCGCGGTTGCGCACGGTTCTTGACGGCGGCGCGCACCGGGCGTCTTCCGACGCCTACCGGCCGGATGAGGGGGACTGGCAGTCGTTGCGGCGCTCTTTTGCAGAAACGCGCGAGGCGACGGTGGCCCTGGCCCGGCAACTGCAGGAGGCGAACGTGCCGGCCGAGGAGACGGTACGCCACGATCAGTGGGGCGCTTTGAGCATCCGTGGTTGGCTTCGCTACCTGGCGTTTCACGCGGAGAGAGATGTGGAGACATTGCGGCGATAGAAAGGGCGAGGAGCGGCGGGGAGCCGCCCCTCCCTCTTGCGCCTGGCGCCGCGCTAATTGATTATATAATTATGTGGTCATATAATCACATAGCGGGCCGAGTGCCTATTTGGATATGTGCTTATATGCCTATGTGATTATTTGATTATGCACCTATATGCACGCTCCTCCTCTACCTCGGCGGTTGTTGGACGATCCGGCGCCCGACCGGTCAGCGCTGGATCCTTTCGCACCTTTACAACACTATGCGAAGTCGCGCCGGTCATTCCCGTTTTCCGCCCGAAGTGCGACGCCCACGAGCCGCAGCCGGCGCGCATTGCCGCCAAATTGGCGTTATTTTGCGGCGCAAGGGCCCTTGCGCACCCATGGGCTAGCCTAATCCCAAGAACGGCCGTTCTGAGGCCTATTTTAGAATGAGCCGCGCCAACCCCCGCGCCCGGCGGCCGCGCGACCTTCATCCGTCCTGCCAGGCGAGTGCACGAAACCCCGTTGACAAAGGTGCGTCGTCCAATTAATATGTGGTCAATGTATTATGTCGTCACATAGTTGATTACTTGTGTGATTATTTTCCTATTTGGCTATTTGATAGAACAGGTATATAATCCAATAAGTCGATGCCAACTTTATCGCTAAAGGGACCGTATGGCTCACACAATTGCATTTGCCAATCAGAAGGGCGGGACGGCGAAGACGACCACGGTCGCCAACCTGGCAGGGGTGCTTAACGAACGCGGCAGAAAAGTGCTGCTCGTAGACATAGATCCACAGGCCAGCCTGACCATCGGCTTCGGCGTGCAGATCACGGACCTGGACGAGACCGTGTACGACGTCGTCACCGGGCAGACGCCGCTGGCGCAGGTACTGACGCCGTTGCGCGAGCACGTGGACCTGGCGCCGACCAACATCAACCTGTCCGTCGCCGAGCTGCAGCTGGTTGGCGAGATGCGGCGCGAGGACCGCTTAAAACAGGCGCTGGCGCCGGTCGCCGGCGATTACGACTTTATTCTGATCGATTGTCCCCCGTCGCTGGGGCTGCTGACGCTCAACGCGCTGGCAGCCGCCGACCGCGTGCTGATCCCCATGTCCTGCGACTATTACGCACTGGTGGGCGTGCGCCTACTATTAGATACCCTGCGTCGCGTGCAAGAACGACTCAATCCCGACCTGCGCATCTTGGGCGTGTTACCCACGCGTTACGACGCGCGCACGCTACATTCTAAGGAAGTGCTGCAGGAAGTGCGTAGCAAACTGCAAGGGCAGGTGCACGTCTTCGACACGGTGATACGGGAAACTGTACGCTTCAAAGAGGCGCCTATCCAGGGACAGACGATAACGGAGTACATGGACGGACACGCCGCCTCGCAAGATTTTAGAGCATTTACAGAGGAGTTTCTCAATGAGTTCCAGGAAACGAGCATCCCTAAGCAATAATAGCCCGCTGGACCAACTCTTCGCACCCGCTCAGGAGAGGGAGGAGCGGGAGGAAGAGCGAGAGCTAGAGCCAGAGGTTGAACAAAAGCGAGAGGATGAACGAGAAGCGGCGTCGTCACCGCGCGAAAGGCGAGCGCAGGCGGGGTCGCTGGTGCAGGAAGCGGCGCCTTCCGAGGAAGAAGAGGAGCGCGAGCTGCGCCAGACGACGATCATGATCTACGACGACCAGGCCGATTGGCTGGACGAGGCCAGTTACCTGGCGCGGCGCGAAAGCGGCAGCAACGTTTCCAAAGCCGCCATCCTGCGCGCGCTGGTGGACATGGCGCGGGAGGAGGCGGATGTGAGGGAGCGGTTGAGAGAGAGGTTGGGGATGTAGGACTGGAGACTGGAGATTAGAGACTAGAGATTGGAGACTGGAGATTGGAGTTAGTCTCTAGTCCCTAGTCTCTCCAATGAAACACTATGGCCAACAAGCGGAACACCCTCATCCCCCTCGAACAAAAAGACGTCCTCTTTTATGAAGACGAGATTACGGCAGTGCGCGTGCAGCAAGATGGCGAAGTCCAGGTCTTTGTGCCCCTGCGTCCCATCGTGGAGCTGCTGGGCATCGACTGGTCGGGCCAACTAAGACGGGTGCGCAACGACGCCGTGCTGGCCCAGGAACTGGAAACGGTGCGCGTAAACACGGCGGGCGGCCCACAGGAGATGCCCTGCCTGCCGCTGGATATGCTCAACGGCTGGTTGTTCGGCATCAACGCCAACCGCGTCAAAGAAGACGTGCGCCAGCGCCTGGTCCGTTACCAGCGAGACTGCTATCGCGTGCTGTATGAAGCCTTCGAAGAGGGCCGGCTGTCGACGTCGACGGACGTGACCTTCCAGGAGCTGTTGCAGCAGAGCAATTCGGAAGCGGTCGAAGCTTATCGCATGCTGCAGGCCATGATCAAAATGGCGCGCAACCAGATCATCATCGAGTCGCGCCTGGGCGTGCAAGACGAGCGCCTGGCGCAGCACGAACGGCGGCTGGAGCAGCTTGAGGAGCGTTTTGAAGGGGGGCAGGGCCAATCCATTAGCGAAAGCCAGGCCAGCCAGATCAGCCAGGCGGTCAAGGCGGTGGCCATGGCACTTTCCAAACAGACGGGACGCAACGAGTACGGCGGCGTCTACGGGGAGCTGTACCGCCGCTTTGAAATCACCAGTTACAAACTGCTACCCGCCAGCCGCTTCGGGGAGGCCATGGAATTTCTCAGCGAGTGGTATGGGTCGTTGACGGGCGAGGAGGGGTTTTAGCGGGACTGGAGTTTGGGGGTTAGAGATTGGGGAGTAGAGATTAGCGTGAGGAGTAAGGAGCTGGGGAATTTGCGGTCTGCGGTCCGGGCGTAATAATTGCGTGAAAACCGGAAAATCCCTTGACAGGAGCGGGGGTGGGGGCATAAATTAGCACGTATGTTCTATATCAGTTGCCACTTTTTTGACTGTCGGGAAGGGGGTTTTTGGCGCTTGCCGCGACCTCCTGTGGCCCGAAATGGGCCCTTTTTAGCGGTGAACGATTGTTCAGTGGTCTCTCGCGACGCGAGTAGCCACTGAAACTGACGCGATTATTTCGCATAGGACTCAAAAGCGGTTTTCAGAACAAAAATCGCTACAAAAAGAATGCCAGATCCGGGCCCAGGCGGCGTCGGCCATTTTAAATTAAGTATGGTTTGCAATTCTTGCCAAAATGGGGGTCTGAACCCATAAGCAAGACAGTTTTGGCGCGACGAATTTCTGATTTGGGGCCGAAAATGCAGTAATATGCGAAAAATGGGCCAAAATTGCCCCTTGACACAGGCAATGAAACAAATTAGTATACTTTCAAGTATGATACTTCAAAGTATGTAATTGCACTGGTTGCTTATGGCTAAGACGGAATTTAAGGGGCGACACGCTGAATTGAAGTTGCTGGACGATTTGTGGCAATCGCCCAACGCGACACTTCTCATTCTATACGGAAGGCGTCGCGTTGGCAAGACCCGCCTCCTGACACATTGGATGGGACGCCACTCCGACCAGGCTTTGTACTGGGTTGCAGAGCCCACGTCGGCGCTCGATCAGTTACGCTCCTTCTCACAGGCTTTGTTCAATTTCAACCAACCGGATGTGCCCGCGCCGCTAGAGTTTTCCTACGCAACGTGGGAACAAGCACTGCAGCAGGCAGCGTCGATGGCCAAGGAACGGCGATTGGCGCTGTTCATCGACGAAGTGACCTACCTGCTGGATGTGCATCCCGCCTTTCCGGGCACGTTGCAGAAGATGTGGGACCACCACTTGAGCAAGACCAAGGTCATCTTGGCGCTATCCGGATCGCAGATGGGCATGATGCAGAACCTGTTGGCTTATGAAGCGCCCCTTTACGGGCGGGCCTCGGCGCAGCTCAAGCTTCCGCCGCTGCCCTTCGACGTCACGCCACAATTCTTCCCCGATTATGACGCGCGAGAGCGGGTCAAGGTATATTCTGCCTTCGGCGGCATTCCAGCTTACTGGGAACGTTTGGACACCTCGATGCCCGTCATGGACAACCTGCGCGACCAGCTCTTGACGTCGAACACGCTGATGCAGGAAGAGCCGCGCCTGTTATTGCAGGATTTCATCAACGACCCCCACAATTACGTCGCTATCATGCGCGCCATCGCCCACGGCGCCCTGACGCAACATCTGATTTCCAAGCGCACGGGCCTTTCCAGCGGTCACGTCTCCAAATATTTGAGCGTGCTGCGTGGTACAGGCTTTGTGGAGCGACAGGTACCCGTCACCGAGAACGCGGCTACCTCGCGGCGCGGTCGTTATTTCGTCACCGATCCCTACCTGCGCTTTTACTATCGCTTCCTTTCCGCTTACCAGGCGCAACTGGCGTTGGGCGAGCAACAGCAGGCCATGAAAGTCATCGAGCAGTATCTGCCGGAGTTCATCGAAAGCAACACCTGGCAGGAGCTGTGCCGCGAATGGCTGCTGCGCGCCAGCGCCCACGAAGAGCTACCCATTCACATAGAGGAAGTAGGCGGCGCCTGGAAGCGCACCAATTACTTCGACGTCGTGGGCATCAGCCGCAGCGAAAATCACCTGGTGTTAGGCAGCAGCGAGTGGAACGACGAGCCGACCGACCTCGGCGAGATTCATAATCTGGTGCAAAAGACATCGTCCATTGTGCCCAAGGGCGGCAAGTGGCGCGTCTACTACGTGGGCTTCGCGGCAGGCGGCTGGACCAAGGAAGCCCGCGCCCTGGCGGAAGAATTGACCAAGAACGGAAAAGGCAAAGGCAAAAACTGGGAACCTGCCGGCGTGCGCCTCATGGACCTTGAAGAAGTAGACAACGATCTGACACGCTGGGCGCGGACGCCGGCCCTGGCCCTGTGAAGCGAGCGACGACGGACACGTGAACGAGCTACCTGGACTTTAAGCGGTAAATAGAAAGCAAAAAAGTCAGCTCGCGGCGGCACCCGCAAACACTGACTTTTGTTGCCTGGCAACGGAGCAAATCGCGTTGCCTTTGATTCAACCAGACTAACGTTGGCGCGGCCCTTTTCGGGGAGGGGGGGATTGTGATCGCCGCCCGCGCGTCGTTAGCCGATATTAAAGAGGAGGATAGCATAAGGTGATCTTCCAGTCAATAAAAAGGCTCGCTCAGACAGGGCCATCCCCAGGCACCGTAACCAGTGTGCATCCGCGTACATCCGCGGCAAGTTTTCGAGTAGGCGAATACCCCACAGGGTCAAACTCCCTACACGGAGACGGGCTCGAGCACCGCTAAGCCAACGCGTAAAGCACACCTTCGCAAGGATCGGGCATGCCAGCAACGACGGCGCAACCGGCCGACGAGCCGAACTCGGCGAGAACAAATTCTCCACCGCTTGATGCACAGCAGGCGGACGTCTACCGCGGCGTCTACAACCAATCCTACAACAAGATCGTCAATCCCGGCCGCGTGTGGACGGCGACCAAGTACTTCCTGCGCCGCTGGCCCGCCTATCTGGCGCCGGCCGAAATATGGTTGGTCATTGGCGCCCGGCAGTTGAGCTACCTCAACCGGCGGCGCCCATGGTTTGCCGCCTATGACAGCGTCCTTGCCGACGCCGCCGGACTCAACGTAGACGTCTTCCGGCGCACGGTGAAGCGGGACATTTCCGAGGGCCAGGGGTACATTGCCCACTTCCTGAGCAAAGCGCGCGATCCGAAATACGTGGTGCGCGACGACGTGCCGCGCAAAGGGCGCACGCGCTATAACATTCACCTCGACGATCCGCTGACGCCGGCCGACGCCGCCGCCTTCGCCCAATGGCTGCAGTTGCAGGCGCCCCAGGATGCCGAACCGGCGCGCATTACGGCCGCCTTGCGGCAGGCGCGCCAGCTTGAGCCGCAGGCGCTGTGGGCCGACGAGTTAGCGCCTGACGCGGTAAATGAGCAGGACCTGCCGTTGACGGTGACGGCGCTGGTCGAGCGCCTCTATCCGCACCTGGCGGACGACGACGATGCCCGCTGGCGCCAGGAAGCAGAGGCTCTGCACACGCACCTCGTCGCCGGCGAGATCGTGCACCTGGAGCCACACTACTTCCGCGAGAAGTGGTTGCCGGCCCTGGGCACGGGTCCCGCGCTGCTGGTCATCACCCTGCGCAGTTTGTGCTACTTTAACGAAGAGACCGGCGAGATTCGCGACGTGGTCAACACGGAAGCCCGCGAGCTGGCGCGGCGCCTGCAGACCACGACGCGCACGCTGCGGCGTTGGTTTAAGAAGCTGGAAAAAGCCGCGGCGCACGACACGCTGTTCGGCCCCTTCTTTACCTTCCTGGAAAACAGTAAGCAACCGGATCAGACGGTGATCAGCACCTACCGCGTCAATCTGAAGATGCCGCTGACAAGAGAAGACTTTAGCAAATACCAGGCGCAACTGGCGGGCATTGGAACGGGCACAAACGGGCTGGCGGACAAAAAGTCGGCTACCAACGGCGGGGGAAGCCGTGGGGCGCGGACAGGGGCGCCGGACAAAAAGTCGGTTACGGAGGAAAGGGCCACTAAGGTCACGGACAAAAAGTCGGCTACGAGGACTCGGGTGGCGGACAAAACAACGGCAACGGCAGGGGGAGGTGGACAAAACAACGGCAACGTGGATGGGGGTGCCGGACAAAAGGTCGCACCGTCGCGGACAAAGGGTCGGCCTTTTAAATACTATGAGCGCCTACTCACCTTACTCGATTTAGAGGAGTTAAAAGAATTAGAACAAAGCACTGAACAACAATATCAGTACCTGTGGCACGTCGACGATGGCCTGGCTGCCAGACCGTTTGCTGCTGTTGTTGCTGGTTC
>CAYSMQ010000228.1:0-7991 GCA_964432035.1 uncultured Ardenticatenaceae bacterium | reverse complement strand
TCGCCAACCGGCTGTCGCCGCCCCCGCACCTCCTCAATCGGCTTGCCATCCGCCGCCAACCACACAATCTCCTCCCCCTCCACCAACCCCAGCGAACTATACGCCGCTCCCGTCATTTCCCGCGCCCGCTGCACCGCCCGCAAAAACATCCCCTCCCGATCCTCAAGCAACGCCGCCAACTCGCTACCCACCACCGCCAACTGTCTCAAACGCTTTTCCGGTATCATCACTTACCTCGCCTCCAGCGACGCTGTCGCGAAATTTTGAACTTCACCTTCTATCCAGCCTATTGATTCCCATTTCCCACCCATGCTATACTGCTCCAATCCAACAGACCACCCAACACCCGCTACTTGACACCTGACACTTGAAACCTGACACTCCTACTTCTCACCGCCACCTCGAAGCCCTCTACCGCGCCGACGAATACCTGCACCGCTACTTGCGACTCGACCAAGTCCTTCGCGCACTCGTCGACGTCGTCATTGACATCCTCCACGCCGACAAGGCCAGCGTGCAAGTATGGGACGAGCACACCCAGCGCCTCACCGTGCGCGCCGCGCGCAACTATAGTGACGCCATGCTACAGATCATGTCCGGCTACAAACCCGGCGATGGTATTGCCGGCAACGTCTTCCTCCGCGGCGAACCGATCGCCATCGAAGACGCCCGTCTCGCACCGCCACCCGCCAACGAGATTGCCAAAGTAGAAGGCATCCGTTCCGTCCTTTCCGTGCCTCTCACCATCAGCGGGCGCGTCTTCGGCGTCTTCGCCATGGACTACTGTCAGCCTCGCACCTTTAGCGCCGATGACCGCCGCCTCTTCCTCGCGCTCGCCCGGCGCGCCGCCATGGCTATCGAAAACGCCCGCCTTTACGAGCAAGCGGCCCAGGCCGCCATACTGGAAGAGCGGCAGCGGCTGGCCCGCGAGCTGCACGATTCCGTCACCCAATCCCTCTATAGCCTCGTCCTGCTCTCCGAGGCCGGCAATCGCTTCGCCGCCGCGGGCGACCTTCAGCACCTCTCCCAGGTATTGGCGCGCCTCGGCGAAACGAGTCAGCAGGCCCTGCGTGAAATGCGCCTCATGGTCTACGAGCTGCGACCCATTGCTCTGCGCGAGACAGGCCTCGTCAGTGCCCTACAACAGCGCCTCGATGTCGTCGAAAAGCGCGCAGGCATTCACG
Organism: uncultured Ardenticatenaceae bacterium; assembly: GCA_964432035.1. Lineage (GTDB taxonomy): Bacteria > Chloroflexota > Anaerolineae > Promineifilales > Promineifilaceae > JAAYYY01. The sequence continues at coordinate 6,807 of CAYSMQ010000228.1, read as the reverse complement.
TCGAACTACGCGTGGACGGCGACATTTCTCTTCCCGCACGCGTGGAAGACGAACTGTACCGCATTGCCCAGGAAGCGCTCAACAACGCCCTAAAACATGCCGCAGCTGCGGCTATCTACGTCACCTTGCGCGGCGGTCCCGGCGCCCTCCAACTTCAGATTCGCGACGATGGTCGTGGCGTTAATCTTGTAGACGGTCAGACTCGCGGTGGCATCGGCTTTTCTAGCATGCGCGAGCGCGCCGCCCGCATCGGCGCACAATTGCAAATCGACGCTGCGCCTCGGTCCGGCGTCACGGTCACCGTAACCGTACCCCTCTCGAAGTCAGAATTCAATTCCCATCCCCTCTCTTCTGGAGGTTTGTACAATGAGTAGCGAAAAAAGAGATTGCATACGAATCTTGATCGCCGACGATCACGCCATCGTGCGCGAGGGCTTGCGCTTTCTGCTTATGACGGAGCCTGACATGCAGCTCGTCGGTGAGGCGCAGGACGGCGAGGCCGCCGTGCGCATGTTCGCGCAGCTGCAACCTGATGTTACCCTCCTGGATCTAATGATGCCCCGCAAAGACGGCGTCAGCGCTATCGGCGAGATTAGGCAAGCCCATCCGCAGGCGCGCATACTCGTGCTCACCAGTTTCGCCGACGACGAACAGGTTTTCCCTGCCGTCAAAGCCGGGGCGCTAGGCTATCTGCTAAAAGACGCCTCCCCCGCCGAACTGCTCCGCGCAATCCGCGAAGTGCATCGCGGTGAGTCCTATTTGCAACCTACCATTGCGCGCAGGATTTTGCGCGAGCTGAGCCGTCCACAAGAACCGCAAGAACCCGAATCCGAGCCCCTATCAGACCGTGAACTAGAAGTCCTCGACCTGCTCGCCGAAGGGCTCTCCAACCAGGACATCGCCCGCCGCCTTGTCATCAGCGAGCGCACTGTACGCAACCATGTGGGCAACATCCTTGCCAAACTTCACCTCGCCAATCGCACACAGGCCGCCCTCTACGCGGTGCGTCGTGCGCAGGCCCACGGACGCCCCCGCATCTGACAGCCCGATACACCCACTAGGTAAATTGACCTGCGCGTCCATTCACAGAATGGGCTTTTTGTCACAACCCCGTCAGGTCTTGCAGCCGTTCTCCGGGCCGCGCATCCTTGCTATGCTGAAGCCACCATGACACAAACCAACGAAGAAGACACACCGCAAAACGGCGCCATTCTGCTCCTAACGAGCGCCGGCCCTTTACAAAAAAGCTTACAGCTCTTACTGGCCTCCATTTCTGGCGTGCGACAGGTCCTGACCAGCCAGAACACAGCAACGGCCCTGGAGACAATAAGCCACCTCCGACCACAGCTCGTGCTTCTTGACCATGAACTGCTCGGTAGCGAAACCTCGGTCATCCTAGGCCAGATAAAAGCGACCTCGCCCGTAAGCCGCCGCGTCGTCTTGGTCAACGACATCCGCCAGGTTGATGAGCTCAGCCGCCCCGCTGCCGAAGCCATTCTGCTCAAAGGTGTGTTGCCCACCGAACTCGTTGCTTCAATTGAACAATTGCTGTCTATGCCAGGTGAAAATCAGGTTTAAGGTAAGCGCAGCGACAGCGATATCCCAGTAACTACACGAGGCAGTTCTATGGCCCTTTTCACAATTCTCGCCCTCGTCGCCCTTCTCTTCGGCGTCATCAGCCCCCTCGCCCGCCGGCGCCTACTCCGACAGCATCCCGCGCCCGGCAACCTTATCGACGCCAGCGGCTACCGCCTCCACATTCACGTGCTCGGCCAGGGTGGCCCCGCCGTCATATTCGACGCCGGTCTCGGCGCCAGCGGCTTGGTCTGGGCGCCCATGCAGCGCGACGTCGCCGCGTTCACCACTGCCGTCACGTATGACCGCGCCGGCCTCGGCTGGAGCGAACCGGGTGGCCGTCCGCGCACGAACCATGTCATGGTCGAGGAGCTGCACGCGCTTCTGCGCAACACCGGCATCCCTGGGCCCTACGTGCTGGTCGGCCACTCCCTCGGCGGACTCAACGCTCGCCTCTATGCGCACACTTATCCACAGGACGTCGCCGGCCTCGTCCTTATCGATGCCGTACACGAAGAGCAATTCAGCCCGCCCGCGGTCAAGGCGGCCATGGCGCGCATGGCGCGCGTGACTCCCATCATGTATGGTGCAATCCGCTTCCTCGTCTACTCTGGCCTGCCGGCTCTACGGCCCAGCCTTCTCAATTCCGCTCTCGACGGCATCTTCGGGCGCGGCTCCGTGCCCCAGGACATCCACTCCGCTGTCCGCGCGCTCCTCGCCGCCAACCCGCGCCACCACGTAGCCCTCGCTGCCGAAACGCGGGCCATTGACACCAGCCACGCCCAAATACGCGCCCAAAAACTGGCTAACCTCGACCCTATACCCGTCGTCGTCATAAGCCACGGCCGTATCGACGATGCGCCCATGTTGGATTCGCAAGTGGCATGTCTGGCCGAAGAAACATTCCAACAATGCCAGCGCGCCATGGTCGACGAGTCCCCGCGGGGCAGACACATCATCGCCACAGAAAGTGGCCACAGCATCCCTTTTGAGCAGCCAGAACTTGTGCTCAACGCCATCCGTGAACTGGTTGACCAAGCGCGCGTCACCTGGCGCGCAACGGTCCCTGCAGAATCGACGCCAGCAGCTTTGTAAACCTTTATCGATGATAGGAGATACGATCATGAAGATAGAAACCCTGATACGTTACACGGCCATTTCGGCCATCGCCACCGCGCTGCTCCTGGCGCTCGGCGGATTGTCCACCCTGGGCCCGGATGGCGGCCTCGGTAGCCCGCTCGCGCCCGCACTCTACTACCTGGGCCTGGTTCTCATTGTTCCCAGCTACATGGGCCTTTACGCCGCACAGGCAATTGAGCTCCAACGCCTCGGCTTCATAGGCTTTGTGCTCGGCATCCTCGGAGCCATCCTTTACAGCGCGCCCGTCTACGTTCTTTTTGCGGGAACCTCCGGTGTTCAAACTTGGCACGACGTCTGGTTCTTCGCCATGGGTCGTGGCCTACTTCTACCCGTCGGTCCCACCCTCTTTCTCGTCGGCTCCATCCTGTTCGGCATCGCCATCCGCCGCGCCGGCCTTTTACCCGCCTGGAGCGGCGTCTTGCTGGCCGCGGGTTCCTTCCTCTGGCTACTTGCCTTCTGGCTCTCGGCCCTATCTCCACTCATTGGCGCCCTCCTACCTCTAGGCAACATCCTCTCCGGCGTAGGACTAGCCTGGATGGCCCGCTCCCTGCTCGCACCCGACAGGAACAAGGTCACACTGGCAACAACCTCATAAACGCGCATACTGCGATCCGCTGTCTTCTAGGGACTGGAGGTAGTTATCTGACAGCTACCTCCAATCTCCAATCCCCAATCCCCAATCTCCAACCCCATTCGCCCCCACACCAATCCCTGCTACAATGCTCAACACACATGCGCCCCACCATCAACGTCATTGACGACCACCTTGTCGCCGAGATCCTCGACGAAGCCAGGAGAATCCTCGGCGAAATCGGCGTCGAGGTCCGCGGCGCCCGCTTACGGCGGCGGCTCCTCGACCACGGGCTGCCCATAGACCGCCACACAGACCGCATCCTTTTCCCTCCCGACGTTGTCAATCAGGCCATCTCCGACGCGCCCGGCTCCTTCACCCTCTACGACCGCGACGGCCAACCCCACGCCGAACTGGGCGGCGACAACGTGCACTTCGTCCCCGGCTCCAGCGGCCTCAAGGTCCTCGACCACCGCACCGGCGAAACCCGCCTCGCCAACACGCGCGATTTCGCCGAATACGTGCGCCTCGCCGACGGCCTGCCCAACATCGCCTACCTGGCCACCGCCTTTTCCACCGACGATATCGAAGCCCAGGTCTCCGATGCCTGGCGCCTCTACCTCTGTCTGATCCACTCCACAAAACCGGTCGTCTCCGGCGCGTTCACCGAGCACGGCGTGCCGCGCATGGCCCAAATGATGGAACTCTTTCGCCAAGACCGGCAAGACCTTACCCGCCGCCCCATGGCCATCTTCACCATCACCGCCACCGGCATGTTTCGCTACAGCGAAGACTCCTGCCAAAACCTCCTCGACTGCGTCGAAGCTGGCATTCCCATCGAAATCGTCCCCGTCACCCTCATGGGCCTCATTGCCCCCGTCACCCTCGTCGGCGCCACCGTCTTCCACACCGCCGACGTCCTCGCCGGTCTGACCATGGCCCAGCTCCTCAAACCAGGCGCCCCCGTCCTCTTTGGCGGCGCCCCCGCTGCCTTCCACATGCGCGCCGCCACCTCCCCCATGATTGCCGTCGAAGCCCTTCATCTGGACATGGCCTACATCGCCGTCGCCAAATCCCTCGGCTTGCCCACCCAATCCTACTTGGCCCTCAGCGAAGCAAAATTCCTCGACGCTCAGGCCGGCGCCGAGACCTACGGCAGTGCCCTCCTCGCCGCCCTTGCCGGCGTCAACTCCGTCTCCGGCCCCGGCATGCTCGACTATCTGCTCGTCTTTAGCCTCGAAAAGTTGCTCTTCGACGACGCCCTGTGCGGGCAGGCCCTGCACTTCATTCGCGACATGAAACCCAAAGACGATCTCCCCACCGTCGATCTAGCCCGCCGGCTACTCGAAGAGCAGCATCTGATCACCGCGGAACACACCATGGAACATTGGCCCCAGGAACTCTATCTGCCTGACCCCGTCGTCGACCGCCAGAACCGCGAAAACTGGACAAAAGCCGGCGCCCCGACCCTGAAACAACGCGTCCGCGCCGAAGTCGATCGCCGCCTGGCAGTCTATACCCCGCCACCTCTCGACAATGCCCTCAAAGTCGAACTGCAACAAATCATTACTGCTGACATGAGTGAAGACGCCCCCTTACCCCAGGTTCCCCCAATGCCTGCTGGCAAATCCACCCCGCGCCGCCGCCGCACGCGCCGCCAAACCCGCCGCAACCAAGAATAATAGCTCCCTACCGCATCCAGTCACACACAACCGGCCCCCCATGCCCGTCCACATTCGGCCCATACGGCGCGATCAACCCATCCATCCCCGCCAGATAACCTCCTTCCCCCGTCACCTGCCCCTGTGCGGCCTCCGACAATTCTGCATCTCCGACGGCAATCGCATGAATATGCGCCGCCGACCCCTCCCCCAGATCGCCCACATCCCGAAACCACGCCGCAAACCCCGCATAGCGCAAGGCTAACACCATCGCCTCCGCCTCATCCCACAAAAACACGCTTTCATTTTGCGGATCGCGGATCGAAATATCCACAGCCCCACCCCCGGCATGCGTGCCAAAGCTCGCAGCGACCTCGTCCCGGTAAGAGCCCTGCGTCAGGCGCATAATATCTCCCGGCCCATCGTATATCGCCTGCGCCGTGCGCAACATGGCCAGCGTCCGCGCGTTCAGCATGTGCTGCCCCACCACCACCCGCGTGTAATCCTCAGGCGGCTCTGTGCAGAATAGCGCGTGAGGCAGCGGCGTTTCCGTCGGCGCCGCTGTCGCCGTTGCCGTCATCGTAGCCGTTGCCGACGGCGCCGTCGTCGGCGAGGCCGGTGGCGTTGCTGTAACAGTCTCCTCCGCCTGCACCGTTGCCCTCGGCGTATCGGTCACCGCCGTGGCCTCGGCGACTGTTGTAGACAGCGTCCCCTCCTCTTCCATAGCAGGCGTTGGCGCCAACTCCACCCCCGAAAACAACCGGCACTGCAACCCCGAGACGAGTAACAGCGCGGCCAAAACGATGACGCTGCCTCTCGTTCCACGTACCGCCTTCATTGATGCTTCTACGCTTCAGTTTCAGTCAGCCAGTGCTGCACCAACGCCGCAAAAACATCCGGTCGCTCCAGGTGCACTGTGTGTCCCGTCTGCGGCACCGCCGTCAGCAGCGCCTGCGGCATGCGCTGCAACATCTCGCGCCCAATCTCCACAAACTTCTCATCCAGTTCCCCGACAACCACCAACGTCGGCGTCGCCAGCTTCTCTAATTGCTCCCAAAGCGGCGGCTGTGTTCCCGTGCCCATCCCGCGCAGACTGCCCGCCAACCCTTCCGGCCGGTTGCGCAGCCGCCCTTCTCTATATTCCTGCTTCACTTTCTCCGGCAGACTCAGCTGCGTGGCAAACAACGGCAACCGCTCCCAGCGCTCCACGAACGCCTCCACGCCCTCCCTCTCGATAAATCTCGCCAGCGCCTCATCTTGCCCGCGCCGTTCAGTCCGCTCCACCTCCGTCTCCAATCCCGGCGACGCGCTCTCCAACAGCAGCGAGCGCCAGCGCCCCGGCTGGGCCAAAGCCATGAACAACGCCAGTCGCCCCCCCATTGAATAACCGAGCAGATGTGCTTCGTCCACTGCCAGGTGGTCCAGAAGCGCTGCTAAATCCTCTGCCACCGCCGCCATGCCATAGCGCGCCACACTCTCCGGCGCCTCACTCTCTCCATGGCCCGGCAAATCCACCGCAATCACACGGTGCGTATCCGCCAGCGTTTCCAGCAAAGTGGCCCAATTCGCCTTGCTGCCCGTGAACCCGTGCAACAACAAGACCGCCGGTCCCTCGCCCACCTCAGTGTAAGCATACGTTAACCCTGGTCTCTCAAACCGCTGTGTCCTTAATGAAGTCATATAAGTATCATGACGCGAAAACGTCATGTTGGCAAAATTCACTCCCCACTTTCTTGGCTTTGGCATCCCTCACTGCTATACTTCGCTCGCTTGAAACAAAGTTTCATAATATGAACTAGACCTGCCAGGCGGGTCACCAGGAGCATTCGTATGGCAACTAAAGAAGCAACACCGATAACT
>CAYSMQ010000227.1:0-7996 GCA_964432035.1 uncultured Ardenticatenaceae bacterium | reverse complement strand
GGGTGTGCGTGAAATTCACTGATGGGGAAAATAGAGGGGCCGGCGTAAGCCGAGACCGGGCAGTGGAAGGTGACGATGAGCGAGCAGCAAGATAAGTGGCGCGACTTGCAGGAGAGGATTAACGCGGCGATAGAGGAGTGGCGACGGGAGCATCCGGAGGCCACGCTGACGGAAATTGAAGAGGCTGTAGACAGCCGGCTAGCTGGCGTGCGCACGCGGATGGTGGAGGACCTGGCGCAGGGGGGACGGACGGCGAAGCTGAAGCGGCTGTCCAAAGAAGAGCGACCGCAGTGTCCGCGCTGCGGGCAGCCGGTAGCAGTCAACGGCAAGGGGCGACGCAAGCTCAAGACGTATTACGGAGAGACCATCGAGTTAGAACGAGACCAGGCCTACTGCATCCACTGTGAGATGACTTTTTTCCCCTCTGGATGAGGAGCTAGGATTGTTGGCAGGAGCATATACGCCACAGATACAGGCCACGATGACCCGGCTGGGGAGTAAGATGCCGTTTCGCGAGGCGGCGGAGGAGGTAGGGTACGCTTGCCACATCCGTGTCAGCGAGGCGACCGTGCGGGGCATCACGCACCGCCATGGAGAAGCAGCCGAAGCGCTGGCACGGCAGGAGGTGGAAGCGCTGGAGCGGGACATGCCGCAGGCAACGGCACAGCCGCAGCAGTTGTTGGTCAGCGCCGACGGGGCGTTCGTGCAACTGACCAGTGGCGAGTGGCGCGAAGTCAAGAGTGTGGCCCTAGGCGAGTTCGCCACAGAATGGAACCCGCACACCTGGGAGCGGCAGGTGAAGACCAAGGACATCTCCTACTTTTCACGGAGTTATCGCGCGCGGGACTTTGAACGCTACGCCTGGTCGGAGTTGCATCGGCGTGGGTTGGAGAACGCGGGGAAGGTTGTAGCCGTCAACGATGGGGCGGAGTGGATTCAGAACTTCCTGGACTACCACTGTCCCACGGCTGAGCGCATCCTCGACTTTGCGCACGCGGCCAGCCATGTGGCCCGCGCGGGCAAAGCGATATGGGATGAGGAGGGCGAGACGTTCCAGGGCTGGTTTGCCCGTGCCTGCCATTGTCTGAAGCATGACCCGCCTGCAGAAACGATCGGCAACTTACGCATCCTACAGCAGAAAGCCAAAACGGATGAACAGGCAGCACAGATTGACAGCGCTCTCTTCTACTTGCAGAGTCGCCTGTCCATGCTGGACTATGCCCATTTCCGGCGGCGTGACTTGCCCATCGGCTCCGGCAGTGTGGAGAGCGGGCACAAGGTCGTGGTGCAGCGCCGCATGAAGGGCGCCGGCATGCGCTGGGCCGAGCAGCACCTGGACCCCATGCTTGCCTTGCGCAATCTGCTCTGCAACGGACGCTGGAAAGAAGGTTGGCAACAGATTGAGCTATTCCACCAAGAGCAAGCGATTCTCAAGCGCATTCAAGCTGCCGATGCCAAACAACCGCCGCCCCCTCCGCCCATCACCTTCAAGGCGCTCAAAGCCGCCGGCTTACTTCCAGAGGATGAGCAAGTCGATAACCCTCCATCTCCCAACTCTAGCAAACCACTTTCCGAGCACCCCTGGCGCAACGACAAGTGGCCCACCCGTGAGGCCTGGCGCTGGAATTAACCAGTTTCAGTAACTTTTACGCGCACCCCGTTTTGGAGATCGTCACGTTCGCCAATAAAAAAAGAGCCGCAAGAAAAACTTGCGACCCTTCCAGCTGAGGGACCTGGATTCGAACCAGGACTGACGGATTCAGAGTCCGCTGTTCTACCGTTAAACTATCCCTCAAGACGGACAGTATTTTAACATGTGCGAGGGCGAATCGCAAGCAGACTCAGGAGGTAGTCGCGCCTTCTGTGACGCCCTGCAAGGCGTCCACGCAGGCCTGTATTCGCTCCAGCGTGCGCTCGCGGCCCAGGGCCAGCATGGACTCGAAGAGGGGCGGCGATACCTGCTGGCGCGTCACGCCCTGGCGCATGCGGCCCAGGAAGGGGCCTGCTTTGCCATTTTCCGTGTGCGCCTCTCCGATCTCCAGCATGGCCTGCTCGATCGTCTGTAGCGTGTACTGCTCCGTATCGCGCACGAAATCGCGCGCCGCGGTGAATGCGGCCAACGCGGCGGCAGACGGTAGCTTCTTGTGCGTCAAGTCGCTCGCCGAAACAGGCGCCAGCTCATCGTCGTCCACGAAGAGAAAGCGCAGAAAATCGACGGCGTCCGTCAGCTGCTTCAGGCGCACGCTCATGGCGGGCATGACGCTGAGCAGCGATTCCACGTCTACCTCAAATCCCTGCGCCTCCAGGAACGGTTTTACGGCCCGCGCCAGTTCTTGCGGTTCCATCTCTTGCACGTACTGCCCGTTCAGCCATTCTAGCTTGCTATAGGGCAGCCGTGAGGGAGCGGGGTTGATGTCCTCCAACTGGAAGCGGGGGATGGCCTCGTCCATGGTGAACTTCTCGCGGTCCTCACCAAAGGACCAGCCCACGTTGGCCAGAAAGTTTCGCAGCGCTTGCGGCAGGATTCCCGCCTCGCGGAACTCTTCTACCTTGACCAGCACTTGCCGGCCTTCGTCTGTGAACGCCTGCGTGCGCTTGCTCAGCTTGCCCTTACCGCTAGGATCCAGAACCAGGGGCAGGTGAGCATAAACCGGCGGCTCCCAGCCAAACGCGGCATAGAGGTTTATGTGCAGCGGTGCCGTGCTAATCCACTCGTCGGCGCGCAAAATGTGGCTAATACGCATGTCTTCATCGTCGACGACGTTGGCCAGGTGGTAGGTGGGTAGCCCGTCCGATTTCAGCAGGACGGCGTCGGTTATCTGTTCGTTGTTAAATGTGATGTCGCCGCGGATGGCGTCGTTAATCACCGTTTCGCCACTCAGCGGGGCTTTGTAACGGACGACGGCATCGCGCCCTTCCGCTTCAAAAGCTGCGATTTCCTGCGACGACAGGTTGCGGCAGCGGCGATCGTAACCGACCCACGATTCTTTGGTCTGTCTTGCCGCTTCGCGCCGCGCCTCCAGCTCTTGGGGCGTGCAGAAACAGCGGTAGGCATAATCGTGCTCCAGCAGCCATTGCGCCCATTTTCGATACTTGTCTGCCCGTTCTGTTTGTATGTAGGGACCGTGTGGCCCGCCCACATCCGGCCCTTCATCCCACTCCAGACCCAGCCAATGCAGGTCGCGAATGATCGTTTCTATCGCGCCCTCCACCGCTCGCTTTTGGTCGGTATCTTCAATGCGCAGAATAAACTGCCCCCCATGCTTCCGCGCGAACATCCAGTTGAACAAAGCCGTCCGGGCGCCACCAATGTGCAAATACCCCGTCGGACTCGGCGCAAATCGAACACGAACAGTCATCTAGTGACCTCCCCCCCGACTAACTTGAAGTGATTCAATCTCCAGTCTCCAATCTCCAATCTCTGGTTTACCCAAATTCCTGCTTCCGATGCCGCATACGCACCGACTGCACGACGCCAATGGCCATATACAGTGTTATTAGAGAGCTACCCCCGTAGCTTACAAAAGGTAGCGTCAGACCGGTCACCGGTATCAGCTGCAGGTTCATGCCGATACTGACCGTCGTCTGAAAGAACAAAATGCCGGCGATGCCCACGCACAGGTAGCGACCGGCGGGATCCGGCGTAATCTCCGCGATCTTCAAGATGCGCAGCAGAATGAACCCCATCAGGGCAATGACGATAAGCGACCCGAAAATGAGGCCCATCTCCTCGGTGATCACCGAAAAGATAAAGTCGGTATGCTGCACGCGCAGAAAGCCTAGCTGGCTCTGCGTACCCTGCAAATATCCCTTGCCGAAAAGACCACCGGAGGCGACCGCAATCAGCGCCTGCCTGATGTTAAAGGCCTGTTCAGGCACCGCTTCGGGATTCACAAAGGCCAGAATGCGTTCCTGCTGGTATTCGGCCAGAGAAGGCATGATGAAGGCCAAACCGGCAATGCCAACCGTTGCCAGCACAGCAAAGTGAGACAGGGGTAGGCCGGCCATGAACATCATCACGAACCACATGACGAAAAACAGAATGGACATGCCCAGATCGGGTTGGATGAAGATCAGAGCCACGGGCAGACTGACGTAGGCCAGGGCGATAAGGGTGTTGGAGAAACGGTTGATCAGTTGCTGGCGATGCGCCAGGAATTGGCCCAACGTCACCGCCAGGAAGACGCGGCCGAACTCCGAGGGCTGAATACGAATAAAGCCCAGATCGAACCAGCGTCGAGAGGCATTGCCTAGCGTGCCTACCACGGCGACGAGAATGAGCGACAGCACAATGCCGGCATAAATATACCAGTGGCCCGACGTGAGAACGCGGTAATCGATGGCGGCAATGACAAACATAGCCACGATTCCCACTACGGCGTAAAGGACCTGCCGTTCGGGGTATGATTCAAATGCCGGAGCGCCGGTGACGGCGCTCTGGATCATCATAATTCCGTATGCAGTTAGAAGGACGACGGCGGCAGCCAACCAAATGTCGAAGTACCGCCACACAGACGATTTCTGTTGCAGCATCTTTCAGTTACACTTCGCGATTTTCGCTGAATCTAAACCGCTCCCCGTAAATTGTCAAATCCTTAGGATTTGCGCCGCCCGTTGTCCTGCAGCGGCACCTCGGCAACCAGGCGGCTCTCGTTAGCCGTGCGCGTCAGGTTAATAACCACCTGATCGCGGTCGACGGCCAGGTGCTGAGCGATCACTTCGATGATATCGTCCTTGATTTGCTCCATTAATCCAGGGGATATGTCACTGCGATCGTGAGTCAACACCATTTGCAGCCGCGTCTTGGCTACGCTGCTACTGCGTTCTTCTCGGCCCAGTAAACGATCAAGCCATTTCATAATCCTACTCCTCGCAATGCAGGCGCCCATGTTCGCACAGGCAACTCATCGATCGGCGGCTGTCTAAATGTCCTTTAATCTTAGTTCTCGCATTTATTGGCCACGAACCCAATTACGCAGCCGGTTAAACAACCCGTCTTGTGGCGTCAGGTCCAATATGGGCACCTCTTTACCTTCCATGCGTTCGGCAATATTGCGGAATGCCTGACTGGCGCTGGCGCTGTTGGCGGCGCTCATGGCCACGGGCAGCCCGCGGTTAGACGAGATTAAAATCGCTTCGTCCTCGGGAACGACCCCCAGTAGGTCGATGGCCAGAATGTCCAGAACATCGGCAACTGAGAGCATATCCCCTTTAGCAACCATGGCGGGCTTAATGCGGTTGATAATGAGCTGGCCCGGTCCCTTTTCTTCCGCTTCGATGAGCCCAATGATGCGATCCGCATCGCGCACGGCGGAGACCTCGGGATTGGTGACGATGATGACCTGGTCGGCCGGCGCTATCGCGTTGCGGAAACCGCGCTCGATGCCCGCCGGCGAATCAATCACAATGTAGTCCAGATCGTGCCGCAACTGGTCACAGACAAGAACCATATCCGAGGGGCTGATGGCCATTTTGTCCCGCGTCTGCGCTGCAGGAATCAGGTAGAGCTCCGGAAAACGCTTATCTCGAATCATGGCCTGATTTAGCCGGCAGCGTCCTTCGACCACGTCTACCAGGTCGTAGACGATGCGATTCTCCAGCCCCATCACCACGTCCAGGTTGCGCAGGCCGATGTCGCTATCAATGGCTGCCACGCGCTTGCCGATCATCGCCAGCGCCGCCGCCACATTAGCCGTCACGGTCGTCTTACCCACGCCGCCTTTACCGGAAGTGATGGTGATTACTTTGGCACTCATGAATGACTCCTTCGGAGTGAGATTGGAGACTAGAGATTAGAGATTGGCCTCGAGAGAAATGACCTAATCTCCAATCTCTAATCCCTAATCTCTATTTTTTACACGCCACGGCTCAGCCACAATCTGCCCTTCGCGCACCGACGCCATTTCCGGAAAGGTTGCGGCCTCTTGCTCGTCGGGGGCAATGGCGATGCGGTTGCCAATGCGTAGCTGCGTTGGCGCTAATTCCAGGGCACAAATGACGGCAGAGGCGTCGCCCAGAGCGCCGGCGTGCACCATGCCGCGCAGCCGGCCCCAGACCACCACGTGGCCGGCGGCGATGACTTCGGCGCCGGGATTGACGTCACCAATAACCGTGACGTTTCCTTCGTGATAGATTGATTGTCCGGAACGGATCGTCTCCGACAACAGAAGGGCATTGGCTTCCATGCCGGGCTGCGGTTCAAGCGCCGCCTGACCGTCACCGCTTTCTAAAACCAACGTATTACCGTCCAGATCCGTATTGCTGCCGGCCAGGCGCGTGGCCAGCCCCAGGGCGCGAGCCGCTTCGCGCGTCATTTCCGGCTCCGCAAGCACCGTCCAAAGCTCCATCTCATTTTCGTCCAGAAGCGATTGCAGCTGGGCCAGCTGACCTTGTTGCAAGGGGCGGTTACCGACGTCGAGGACAATACGACTGCCTCGCAAAAAGGATTGCTTCTGGGCTAACTCCTCTTGCAGTTGCAACAGCAGTTCGGCGAATGGACTCGTCTCGTTGTCGAGCCCCAACAGAATTCCCTCGCGAATGCCTTTTACGCGAATGTCCGAAGACTCAGTTTCTACCATACACGCCCTTATGCGGGATAATACAACAATACCACTTTACAGGATACAATAATTCATGCTCCATGGCAATAGGTAACGGGTCAGGCCCGGAAATTTGCCAGGCGCACCGGTTGCCGGCGCGCGCCCCAGTGACCCGGGCTCTCTTCGAACACACCTGCGCAAGGCGTGCCGCAGAAGCGACAGGCGCCTTCCGGCGTCAGGTTCCAGTCAGAAAGCACGTACCAGTTGCGGCCGATCAGCTGCTCACCGCAGCCGTGACAGTAGGTGCTGCTGCCGCTCTTGTCGTGAACGTTGCCTACATAGGCATAGCGCACGCCGTTTCTTATGGCGATGTCACGCGCCCGCCGCAGCGTCGATGGCGGCGTGTGCGGGTGATCCATCATCTTGTAATCAGGATGGAAGGCCGTGAAATGCATGGGCACATCGGGCCCCAATTCCTCGACCACCCACTGTGTCATCGCTTCCAGCTCTTCCGTGTCGTCATTTTCGCCGGGGATAATCAGGTTCGTAATCTCAAACCAGACCTCGGTCTCGTGCTTCAGATACTTGAGCGTGTCCAGCACCGGCTGCAGCTGTCCAACTGTAATCTTCTTGTAGAACGATTCGCTAAAAGCTTTCAAGTCGACGTTAGCCGCGTCCATGTACCGGAAAAACTCTGCGCGCGGCTCATCACATATATATCCGGCTGTGACCGCGACGGCCTTGACGCCAACTTCGTGGCAAGCCTGCGCCACGTCGATGGCGTACTCCATGAAGATGACCGGATCGTTATAGGTGAAGGCGACGCTGCGACAGCCCAGTTTGCGGGCAGCGCGCGCGATCGTTTCCGGTTGGGCCTGATCGGCCAGCGTGTCAATCTCACGCGATTTGCTAATGTCCCAGTTCTGGCAGAAGCGACAGGCCAGGTTGCAGCCCGCCGTGCCAAAGGACAGGATTGGCGTCCCCGGCAGATAGTGATTGAGCGGTTTCTTTTCGATGGGGTCGATGCAATAACCGCTCGAGCGCCCATACGTGGTCAGCACGATCTGGTTGCCTTCGCGCATGCGCACAAAGCACATGCCCCGTTGGCCTTCCTTCAGTTTACAGGCGCGCGGACAGACATCGCACTGCACCCGCCCATCGTCCAATCGATGCCAGTATTTCGTTGGAACAGTCGTCTCAATAACCATACAATACAATCAGCTCCCGTTTACCCTTTATTATACCAGTCACCCCCACGCAACCTCCAATCTCTAATCTGAGATGGACCGCGGACAGCAGACGGCAACCGTTTCAATCTACGTATCTCCAATCTCCAACCTATACTCCCCCACCTCCAACGTCATCGGCGCCGCTGCCGCCACGATCAGTATGGCCCGCCCCTCACTCTCGCCCAGGTCCACCGTGCGCGCCAGCGTCGTGCCCTCCTCCAGTTCCAG
>CAYSMQ010000226.1:0-8004 GCA_964432035.1 uncultured Ardenticatenaceae bacterium | reverse complement strand
CAGCGCTGGGCACGGCGGCGAGCGATCCGCCCCACCCTTACGTGGCGATCCTGGGCGGGGCCAAAGTGTCGGACAAGATTAAGCTGATTGAAAATCTACTGGATCGGGCCGATAAGATTCTGGTGGGCGGCGGAATGGCCAACACGTTCCTGGCGGCGCTGGGTTATGAAATGGGCGAATCGCTGGTGGAAGAAGAGGCCCTGGAAGAAGCAGACCGATTGCTGGAAATGGCCGGCGAGCGGTTGGTATTGCCGCTGGATCTGGTGGTGGCGGACGACGTGAGCGAAGATGCGACCGTGGAGGTGCTGCCGGTGGAAGATATTCCTGTGGACAAGATGGCCCTGGACATCGGGCCGGATACGGTGGACCGTTTTGAGGAAGAACTGGAAGGGGCGGCGCTGGTGGCGTGGAACGGGCCCATGGGCGTCTTCGAAGTGGAGCAGTTTGCCGTGGGCACCAATGATCTGGCCGAGATTCTGGCGCGACTTGTGGAGGAAGGCACGCAGGTGATCATCGGCGGCGGCGACTCGGCGGCGGCCGTACATCGGGCGGGATTGGCGGATAAGATGACGCACGTGAGCACGGGCGGCGGCGCCAGCCTGGAGCTGCTGCAAGGCGAAGCGCTGCCTGGCGTGACCGTTCTGCAGGACAGGTAAGCCTGTGTGGGTTTTGGCGTCGGACATTGATAATACGCTGACAGGCGACGCGGAAGCGTTGCGCCGCCTGTCACAGCGGTTGCAGGCAATGCGCCAGGCGGGGGATCTGTTCCTGATCCTTTCAACGGGCCGGCGGCTGCCGGATATTTTGAAAGGATTCGACGGCGAAGGGTTGCCGCAGCCGGACGCCATCATCGCGCAGATCGGCACGGAGATTTACCTGCCGCCCTTTGCGACGGGGATGGCACCGCTGAGGAGCTGGGAAGAGAGGCTATTGCGTGACTTTTCGCGAGAGGAGGCGCTAAGCTTCCTGCAGGACCTTGAAGGCGTCGACATGCAGGATCCGGTGTTCAACACGCCCTTAAAGGTGAGCGTGCACCTGGATCGCGCCCCGGATCCCGGTGCGGTGGTGGAAGAGGTGCAGCGGCGCATCGAGCTCGAGGGCGCTGAGGATCGATTTCGGGTGGTGTGGTCTAGCATGCGCGACCTGGACATTATTCCGGAGAAAGCAGGCAAGGGGAACGCGATACATTATTTGCTGGACGAGATGAACCTGGACGCAGAACGGCTGGTGGTCGCCGGCGACAGCGGCAACGATCTGTCGATGTTTGAGGCGAGTCCCGCGGGTATCGTGGTGGCAAACGCACAGCCGGAGTTGGCGCAGTTGCGCGAAGAGGGGCGCGACGACGTGTATATTGCGCAGGCTGAGCGGGCGGCGGGTGTGATGGAGGGGTTGATACACTACGGGGTATTGGATGAGCGTAGTAATAATGTAGAGGTGTAGGGGTGTCGTGGTGTAGAGGTGTTCTACTGGAAATTTGTAATGATGGTTTATTAGAGGATTATGTCACACTCTTTTTTATCTAGTTTTGACGAGCGGCGGCTGCTGGTCGTGGACCTCGATGGGATTTTGACCAAGGGTCAGGAGAAGGACGAGCAGGCGCTAAACAGTGCTCTGGAAGAGGTGCGCGACTCGCTGATCCTGGTCTACGTATCGGGGCGGCGCATTGCCGATCAGCTTAAGGCTATCGAGGCACACGGGCTGTTGCTGCCGGATTATCTCGTGTCTGCGGTGGGCACTGAACTCTATCGTATGCCAGGCGAGCACCCGTTGGACGAGTGGGAGCGCTATATATCGGCGGGTTTCGAGCGCGAGGAGATCGTCCGTTACCTGGCGAGACATTGGCCCCAGTTGAAGCGACAACCAGAGGAGCACCAAACGCCGCTGAAGGTGAGTTATCTGCTGGAAGAGGCGCAGCCGGAGCAGCTAGACGCCTTGCAGCGGGAGTTGGTTCAGGCAGAGATGGCGGTAAAGCTGATCTATTCACACGACCTGTATCTGGATATCATTCCCCAGCGGGCGGGCATCGGCGCGGCGGTGAAATTTCTGGTTGATTCACTGCTTCTGTTTCCGAATCAGGTGTTTGTGTGTGGCGATAGCGGCAACGATATTGACCTCTTCCAGTATGGTTTCCGGGGTATCGTCGTGGCCAACGCCACGCACGAGTTGAAGCGGGCGGTGGAACTGCGAGCTTACTTTAGCCATCAAAGTTACGCTGCCGGGCTACTGGAAGGGTTAAAGCACTACAACTTCTTCGCCACGGCGCGACAGGCGCAACGCCCGGAGCGACGCGACCCCGCGCGCGAGGCGTTCGACAGGGCGGTGGCCTCGCTGCGGCGCAACATCACGCCGCTGGGCTTTTCGGCGGCGGGGCTGGCAGAGAACCCGGGTACGGATGAAGAATCCAACTATTTCGCGGTCTGGAGCCGCGACGGTATCAAGACGGGTTTGTGGAGCCTGGGGTTGAACGATCCAGACGTGACGGAGTGTTTCCGCCGCACGCTGCAACTGCTCGCGGAACACCAGACGGATGCCGGTCAGATTCCGGCAAACGTGCAGATAGAGACAGGACTCCCCGACTATAGCGGCACGGGAAACATTGCCTCGATAGATTCGGTGATCTGGTTCGTCATCGGCGGCTGCCGTTATGGTGCATACGCGGGAGACCTGGAATTCCTGGAGTGGATTCACCCCTATTTGCATAAGGCCATGGACTGGCTGCACGCACATGATTCGAATAATTGCGGCCTGCTGGAGTTGCCGGAATCATCGGATTGGATGGACCTGTTTCCGCGTTCTTATAACATCTTGTATGCCGAGGTGTTATGGTATCTGGCCTGCCGGGACTTCAGTGACGTCAGCGAAGCGTTGGGCAAAGACGCGGGTCGCTACGTCGCACTTACAGATCGGGTACAGAGCGAAATCTTAAGGCGCTTCTGGCCCACGGCGCGGTCGCTGGCAGAAACACCGACCTCGTTCTCGGAAACGCAATATTCGGTAGGCAATGCGCAGTACCTGCTGTCCCAAATCAGCCCCTTTGATTTCTCCTGGCGCTGTGACGTCTACGCCAACCTGTTGGCGGGGCTCATGGACCTGTTGGACGAGCGGAAGATGCAGCAGCTGTTCCAGTTTCTGTGGGGTGTGGGCGTCAATTCGCCGTATCCGGTTACTTGCTTTTATCCGGCGGTACAACCGGGGGCCAGCGACTGGAAAGATTACTCGGTGACTAATTTCTTGAATCTGCCGCACCATTACCATAACGGCGGCATCTGGCCATTTATCGGTGGCCTTTGGGTGCGCTTTCTGGCTAAAATGGGTAAGCAGGAACTGGCTCATCGCGAGCTGAGCGCGCTGGCGGAAGCGTGTCGCACGGGCGTTTATGGGGAGTGGGAGTTTAACGAGTGGCTACACGGGCTCACGGGTCGGCCCATGGGCAAAGCACACCAGGCGTGGACATCGGCAAGCTACATTGCCGCTTACCAGGCGCTGAATCATGATATGATTCCGGCGGACTTTGCGCCGTTGAAACAAGGCGTGTTGAGCGCTTCCAAGGATGGCAGAATTTTGACTAGAGGTGATTGAAATGACACAAGCAGGCCGTTTCACCAATTCGATTTTGATGCTTTCTCTACATGGATACGTGGCAGCGGATCCGGAATTAGGAAAACCGGACACGGGCGGACAGGTGGTGTACGTGCTGGAGTTGGCGAAGCGCTTCAGCCGCCTGGGCGTGCGTGTGGACCTGGTGACGCGTCGTTTCGAGGACCAACCGGAAGTTGACGAGGTGAACGAAAATTTCCGGATCTGGCGCATTCCTTTTGGCGGCGATGAGTTTATCCGCAAGGAGGATATGCACGATCACCTGGGCGACTTTGTCACCAACTTCCTCTCGGCGGCGCGCAACCGTGGCATCCAGTATGACGTGGTTTATTCCCACTACTGGGACGCGGGATGGGGCGGACAAAAGATCGCCGAGGAGCTGGGCGCGCCACACGTGCACACGCCGCACTCGCTGGGCTGGTGGAAGCAGGCGACGATGGCCGAGGACATGAGTGAAGAGGAGATGGAGGAAAAGTACCGCTTCACCGAACGCATCCGCACTGAGTTTCTGATTTACCAGACCTGCGACCACGTGATTGCAACGACGGAGCCACAGACCGAGCTACTCCAGGAGCATTACGACGTGCTGGAGCGGCACCTGACGGTGATTCCACCGGGCATGGATGAAAACCGTTTTTCGCCAACGCGCAAAGAAGAACGCCTGGAGCTGCGTGAGGAGTATGGCTTGCAGGCCAACGACGTGCTGGCCCTGGGACGCATGGCGACGAATAAGGGATACGATCTGCTGCTGAAGGCCATGCCTACGGTGTACGAGCTGGCGCCTGAGGCGCGGTTGGTAGCGGCCATTGGCGGCGAAGAATCGCAACAAGATGACGCGGGGGTGGGCGAACTGCGCGCGCTGGCTCAAGAGCTAGATATTGATTCGCGGATAAAGTGGGTACAATACGTGCCCGACGAGCATCTGGCCAACTACTATCGAGCGGCGTCCGTCTTTGCGCTGCCTTCGCGCTATGAGCCGTTTGGCATGGTGGCCATCGAAGCTATGGCCTGCGGCACACCGACGGTCGTTACGGTACACGGCGGCCTATTTGAATTGATTGAGTTTGGCCGGCACGCGCTGTACGCCGATCCTTTCCGGCCGGCGGAGTTTGGCGCAATACTGGCCATGCCCCTGCTGCATGAGCGGTTGGCGCAAGAGATGTCGGCGGAAGGGGCGCGATTCGCACGTCGCAATTTCGGTTGGACGGGCATCGCCAAGCGAATTCTGGATATCTTCAACGCGGTGCAACAGCAGAGCGCGCAGGTATAACAGGCAAAGAAATCGGATGTCTTCCTAAAGGCACCTTGAGGACGAGGCGCCCGGTGAGACATCCGATTTCTAGATGTTATGGGGGCTGCTATTTAGGGTCGGGAATGACGCCGGGCGGGGTGTTGAAGGTCACCACGTAGACGTGGCCTACGTCGCTTCCCGCGAAGTCGAGACCGGTGGCGGTGAGCATGTACTCCTGCTTGCCATCACCGTTCAGATCGCCCAGGGGCAAGGCATCCACGCCCAGGGCATCGATGGGCACAGCACCGGTCGCGAGGTGAAGGAGCGAGCCGTCGGCGCCGGAGTAGACGCCGACTTTGCCGCCCTGTTCCACGCCACTGTTCGACGTCCAGGAAGCGATGACCAGGTCGTCGTGTCCATCGCCGTCAATATCGGGCACGCCACGGCCGGGGCCGACGCCGTCGCCGGGATCCTCGGCATTAAACTGGCGGATAAGGTCGCCGCTGGCGCCGGAATAGATGTAGACACGGCCATTTCTACCGTCGCCGGCATAGTCGCCGATGTAGACGTCTTCCGTGCCGTCGGCGTCTACGTCGCCGCCGCCGCGGGCGAAAAAGACGCCATAGGTGCGGCCGCTGGCGCTTTGAGTGGTAGGTGCAAGCGTGTGCACCAGGTCGCCGGTGGCGCCGGAGAAAACGTAGGCCAGTCCGTTAAAGCCGTTGGCCCCGGGCGCGGCGGCAACCACGTCGGGCCTACCGTCGTCGTCGACGTCGCCGATGCGCCCCACGCCGGCGCCCAGGCGGTCGCCGGAATTAAGACCGTCTCGCGTCCAGAGTACGTCCCCGCTGGCGCCGGAAAAGGCATAGACGCGACCCGTGGCATCGGTTGGGACTGTGCCGGGCGTGCGGCCCTGAAATTGAGCGCCGGCGATAACGTCGTCGTAGCCATCGCCGTTCAGGTCGCCGGCGCCGTCGACCCAGTAACCAAACATGACGCCCTCGTCGCCGCTCCATTCGCGGATTGGAGTGTGATCGGCGCCGGAATAGACGGTGACGCGACCGGAATCCGGAGCGCCAAAATAGTAGGGGGCGCTGATGACGTAGTCGAGCACGCCGTCGGCGTTGACGTCTCCGGCAGCGGCGGCGGAGTGACCCAACTGCTCGCCGAAATTGCCGGCGCCGGTGTGCACGTGTATCAGCGAACCATCGGCGCCGGAGTACACGTAGGCGCGACCGTTGAAGCTGTCACCGTAGCCGGGCGCGGTAATAAGGAAGTCGTTTACGCCGTCGCCGGTGAGGTCGCCGAGATTCATGCCCGCCCAGCCGAAGACGTCGCCAAGGTTCTCGCCTTCGTAGCTGTAGAGGATACGAATGGAGCGCTGAAGGAAGGGTTTATCGGCCTGCGGTGAGGCGTTGTCGGAGAGTGGGGGTGGGCCGGCGGGCAAATGTCGCGAGGGCCCGTCACTCTGAGCGCGGGCGGGCAGCGCCAGGGCCAGCACCGTCGCCAGCATGAGGGCAAGCGCCAGAAACAGCAGTAGAAAGGGTCGTGAACTACGCATGATGAACCTCCGTTGTGATCTAATCAGTCGATGGAGCCGGAGGTTAGTTGAAATGCGCCGTTTAGACTGTCAAATTCTTGCTCATTTGGCGCAACGCCTGAGGGTCGCGCAGGTTGGAGGGGGTAGTCTTAAAGAGGAGGCGGAATGCTTTGGTAAAGTGGCTATGGTTGGCAAAACCGAGCGCCAGAGCCAGGTCGCCAAGATCGGTCTCGCCGGCGAGCACGTGATCGAGCGCGGCGCGCAGGCGCAGGTCTTTGCGGTGCTGGTGGATGGTGCGGCCCGTTTGGCGGCGAAAGACGCGGCAAAGATGGTAGGGTGACACGTGGAGTCGCTCGGCTATTTGGGGCAGGGTGAGCGGTTCGTGGAAGTGCGTGGCGAGAAGTGATTGCGCGTCGCGCGCCAGATGGGCATGGGCGCGCCGGGTTGCTTGTGAAGGCGTCTTTTTTGACGACGGCGGCAAGGCATTTTCTACGGTCCGCTGAAGGACGTGCATCATTGTTTCCTGCACGAAGAGGCTGTCAGGTGTGTCTTGCTGCAGAACGTGGGCTACGACGAGGCGGTGCAGCAGGTAGCTGTGCGCGTCGCTGCGTCCGACGTTAAGTGGAAAGGGGTAGTCAGGACGATCCTCGCGGGCCGGATCGAAGTGCGGCATGACTTCGCGCAGTACGTCGGGGGCGAACTCGAAGTAGGCGCAGGCATCGCCGTGCTCGGACAGCTTGGCGCGCCGGTAAGTCTGGTGCTTGTTGTAGAAAATGACGACGGTGGGATCGGCAACGTGGCGCTTATCACCCTCGGGCGTGATGTAGACGCAACTGTGGGGGAAGACTACATAGCGGCCCTGGGCCTGCGTGTCGTCGTGAAACAGATCTTCCCAGGGACGGCAGAAGAAAAGGCCAATGCGCAGCAGGTCGTCCTGGTAGACGGTGCGGTTATAGGCGCCGGGGCCCTGGGGAAGTGGTCCGTATGGTGTGTTTGAAGTCATGAACAGTTGTTCAATCTTTTCTTCAGCTTCTATATGGGTCTGGATACCGGTTCTTATAGTATACCACTTGGTTTTTTAGCGGGCACTGTCTATCATTCGGCGACGACAAAGCACAACGGAGTTAGAGATAATGGCAAGTGAATTGAAGGGGCGGGTGGCGGTTGTGACGGGGGCGGGCCGTGGCGTGGGCGCCGCGGTGGCGCGCGCGCTGGCAGCGCGGGGCGCGCGCGTGACGGTGAATGATATTAACCCCGACCGCGCCGAGCGTGTGGCGCAGGAGATTCTGACGAACGGGGGAGAGGCGCTGGCAGTGCAGGCGGACGTGGCTAACAAGTTTCAGTGCGTGAAGCTGGTGGAGGCCGTGCGTGCAGAATGGCGTCAGCTTGATGTGCTGGTAAACGCGGCGCACGTCTCGCCGAAATCGACGGTGCTAAAGATGGATGAGTGGGACTGGAACCGCTGCCTGGAGGTCAATCTCAAGGGCGTCTTTTTCATGAGCCAGCTGTGCGGGCGAGTGATGGACGACAGCCGGCGTGGCGGTGTGATCGTCAATGTAATTTCGGAAGCCGGTGTGCAAGTTCCCCTGGCAGAACGCGCGGCCTTCTGCGCCAGCCAGGCGGGCGTCATGGGCGTTGG
>CAYSMQ010000225.1:0-8007 GCA_964432035.1 uncultured Ardenticatenaceae bacterium | reverse complement strand
CACGCGCCGTGTGGCCCTAATCAGCGCCGTTCTGCTCGCCGTGCTCTTCTATCCGGTCTTCTTCAGTCGCCTGGGCCTGCGGGCGATCATGTTGCCCGTGGTGGCGGGGTTGTCGGCGTATTTTTGGTGGCGGGGATGGGGGGTGGAGACTGGAGATTGGAGATTGGAGATTAGAGACTGGAGATTGGGGATTGGAGATTGGGGATTAGGGACACCTCTACACCCCTACACCTCTACACCTCCACACGTCACATTCTACATTCTCCTCTCCGGTGCCTTGGCCGGTCTGAGCCTGCACACTTACATGGCGGCGCGGGCGGTGCCAATCTTTTATGCGCTTTTCATGCTGGGGTTGGTGGTGCTCAGGCCGAAGATGGTTCGCGCGCGGTGGCGGCAGCTGGCCCTGTTCTGGGTGGCGCTGATCGTCTTGGCCTCTCCGCTGGTCATCACCTTGCTGGCTAATCCCGGAGCAGAGTTTCGCATCAGCGAGATCGACGCGCCGTTGCGCGCTTTGCGGCAAGGAAACGTGCGGCCGGTTGTGGATAACTTTGTGGATATCTTAGGGGCCTTTGGCTTTGCCGGTGACCCCCTTTGGCGGCAGAACGTGCCTCCAATGCCCATTTTTGATCCCCTTCTGGCCCTCTTCTTTTATGCTTGTTTGGGCCTATCCTCCGTATACGTACGCGATATTCGCTATCTATTCCTTATACTCTGGGTACTGACGGCAACTATTCCCAGTATAGTGACTATAGATGCCCCGAGTAGCATACGTATCATCAATATCCTGCCTGTTCTCACGATCCTACCGGCCATAGTTATGCACAATCTGGGGCACTTATCCACAAAAAGAAGATGGTTATCCACAGCCCCGGTGGACAAATGGGGCTTGCCAATTCTGGTTTTAGCGCTTGTTTTGCTGCACGTGGGGCGCACGGCGCAGGCCGTTTTTGTCACGTGGCCTGCAAATGACGAAGTGCAGTTTGTGTGGCAGCAAGCGCTGACAGACGCGGCCGATTATCTGGATCGTTCCTCGCACGTGCACGACGCGGCCGTGGGCGGATGGACCCCGGATTCGATGGACGCGCCGACGATGGCGGTGACGTTACGCCGGGACGATCTTAACTTGCGTTTCTTCGATCCACAGCAATCGTTGCTCGCGCCGGCGTCGGTCACGGGGGCTCCGGCGCTGATCGTGCATCCGGCCATACTGCCCCTCGATCCCTCGCTAGAGCCCTATTTGCGGGCCGATGGCGTGGAGCGGCGGCTGCAGGACAGCTTCATCCAATATACTGTTTTGCACCGGCCGGATCCCGCACCGCAGGAGGCGCGGGAAGTGACCTTTGGCCAGGAGATCGTTTTTTTGGGTTACACGCCGTCGCCCTCTTGTGCCGGGCAAGATGGGGACGCGGCGTGTATCGTCGTCACCTACTGGCGCGTCTTGCGGCAACCGGAAGGCGACCGGCGTTTCTTCCTGCATGTTGTCGACGAAGCGGGGGAGCTACTGGGGACGGCCGACGCCCTGGGCGCTCCGGCTCGCTTCTGGCGGCCGGGAGATGTCTTACTGCAGAAACACACCATTGAGGGTGCGATACTGGAGAGCAGTGACGGGTGGCGTTTAGGCGTCTACAATCCGGGCAGCGGGCAGCGTTTGCCGGCGAACGGGGGAAAGACGTTCGAGCGCCTGGAGTCTGGCGTTTCAGGGCTGGAATGAAGTGAGAGCAGTCGCTCAATGACCGGCGCACAAAGGTGTTCGTTGTAAAAAAGAAAAAGGCGCCACAAAGGCGCCTGTCGCTTCCTATTCTTCGATAATCCTGGCGCGGTCAGGAGATGCTCTTGACCTTTAGCTCCATGCCCCCATTTGGTGTTTTCACGGTGACCACCTGGCCCGGCTTGGCGCCGAGCAGCGCGCGCCCAATGGGCGACTCATTAGAAATGTAGCCGTTGGTGGGATCTGCTTCGTGAGCGCCGACGATACGGTAGGTCTCTTCATCGTCATAGCCATCTTCTATGATGGTGACGGTGCTACCCACGCGGACCTTATCGCCCGGTCCGCCGTCGTCAATAACCTGGGCTCGTCGCAGGGCGTCTTCTAGCTCCTGGATGCGCCCTTCTAGGAACGCCTGTTCCTGCTTGGCGTAATCATAGTCGGCGTTTTCCGAAAGGTCACCCTGTGCAATGGCCGCCCTTAGACGTTCAGAGAGCTCTGGACGCTTGACCTCAGTCAAGTGTTCCAGCTCATCTTCCATTTTCTTCAGGCCCTCTTTTGTGACGTAAACTACATTCTTATCATTCATAAACGCTACCCTTCTCGCATTTAATTCGTGTGAGTACAGGGGAGATTAACAAATAACCCCGCCAAAAAGCGGGGCAGCTCTGTCCAGCAAGGAACAGGAGCATTATAACGGATTTGGCTGCCGATGTCTAATCGTTGGAACGATGTTACAATGAAAACATCATGCAAGACAGGAGGGCATTGCCGCCGGCGACCACACGCGTTCTCTTATCGCTTATATACCCCGTAATCGGTGCGATCTTACTACAAACGGTGATCAGTGTTGTGGCCGGGGCCCCGGACACGCTGGTGCCCGAGGAACAGGCGGGCGTGGCGCTGCTGCTGGCAGGCGCCGGCGCGGTGAGCCTGGTGTTAGGCATGCGCTGGTATGGCCTGCGCGGGCTAGGACTGCGCGGCGGGCGGCCTTTGTACGCCGGAATCGGTTTCGCCGCACTGGGTTGGGTCGTCTATCTTGCTGCGCGCTTCTTTGTGGTCGGTAGCCAGCAAGATATTCTTGTCTCCCCAACGATCGGCCGCGACTTCGTTTATCTTCTCTTTTTTGAAGCGTTGGCGCTGCAATTGTGGGCGTTCGGATTGTGGTTCCGCAGCATCGCCGATTGGCGTGGTCCGCTGACGGCAGCGGTGAGCAGCGGTCTGGCATTTGGCGTCGTCGGATTTCTCTTTTTTGAGGAATCCTTTGTCGAGGATTGGAACAGCTTTCTCTTCTTTTTAGTCTGGGGTCTCTTCTATGGGCTGATTCGCCTGCGCGCAGGCAGTATCATCGGCATTGTCATCGTTCAGGCCATGCAGAGCCTGACGACGTGGCATATCTTGCTGCCGGTGGCGGAGCCGCAACTTGCTCAACTCCGTCTCCTTTATGCCATTACTGCGACTTTTTATGTGATATTCATCTGGCGTTTGTGGCCGAGCGAAGAAGAAGATTACCGCGTCTAGCATAGCTTAGCTTCTAGCGAAACAGGGAGAAAAATCGGGTGTCTTCTTGTGAGCGACTGAGGCTCGAGTGGAGACGCGAGACATCCGATTTCTGGAGAAGACGAAGTTAAAGAGGAGGAACTCATGGCCTATCAAAACATTGAAACGCGCGAGGAAAAGGGCGTCGGAATTGTACAATTCAACCGTCCCAAGGCATTGAATGCGCTGAATAGAGAAATGATGGCCGAAGTCATCGAGGCCCTGGAGCAGTTTGACGAGGATGGGGAGATAGGGTGCCTGATCGTCACGGGCAACGAGCGCGCCTTCGCTGCGGGCGCAGACATCAAAGAGATGGTCGAGGCGCAACCGGCCGATATGCTCAATAATCCCTTCATTGACTATTGGGACCGGATGCAACGAATCTCGAAACCGATCATTGCTGCCGTGTCAGGCTTTGCTCTGGGCGGCGGCTGCGAGTTTGCCATGGCCTGCGATATGATCGTCGCTAGCGATTCGGCGCAGTTTGGCCAGCCGGAGATTAACCTGGGTGTCATACCGGGCGCGGGCGGTACCCAACGCCTGACACGCGCCGTGGGCAAGGCGCTGGCCATGGAAATGGTGCTCAACGACCGTCGCCTTAGCGCCGAGGAGGCGTTACGCTTCGGGCTGGTGAATAAGGTGGCGCCAAAAGAAACGTATTTGCAGGAAGCGGTCGATTTTGGCGCGCAGATCGCCGCGCGCGCCCCCGTCGCCGTGCGGATGGCCAAGGAGGCCGTCAACGCTGCTTTCGAAATGCCGCTGCAGGCCGCCCTGGCGCACGAGCGGCGCCTCTTCTACATGCTGTTCAGCACAGAGGATCAGAAGGAGGGCATGCGGGCGTTTGTGGATAAGCGGCGGGCGGAGTGGAAGGGGAGATAAGGGATTGGGGATTGGAGACTGGAGATTAGAGATTGGAGATTGCTTGGGTTTAGTCTCTAGTTAACCAGTCTCTCATCGCCCGGTCTCTACTTGAATGAAGCCGCGCTTTTGGTTGCTCCTCTTACTTTACGCGGTGCTGGCCGTCGCCTACAGCCTCCTCGTGCCGCCTTGGGAGGCGCCGGATGAGACGGCGCACTATCTGGTGGTGGAGCATGTGGCGCGGAGCGGGGAAATGCCACCTTTTGAGCAGAGCTATGAAACGGTGCAGCCGCCCGGCTATTACTGGCTTGCCGGCGCCCTTTTCCGAGCTACCGAAAGCGTGGATCCGCAGCTGACGCGGCGCTTGCGTCCACCGTTGACGCCGGAAAGCGAGTACACTCGTTACGGGTGGACGGGGCAAAACTATGGCTTCTTGTGGGGAATGCAGATCTTGCGCTGGTTCAACGTCACCATCGGCGCGCTGGCGCTTTTTTTTATCTACCGGGGGGCGAAGGGGTTGCTTGACGCCGCAGGGGCCGGACCTTCTGCGCTGGCAGTCGCCGGCGTGGTGGCCCTGACGCCGCAATTTCTGCACAACACGGCGGCGGTCAGCAACGATGCCCTGGCCAACGCCTGTGGTGCGCTCTTCTTCTGGCTTCTCGTCGACATTGCACTGCGCCCGCCTTCCGGTCGGCGATTGGCCCTGGCGGCGGCCGCAGCTATTGTGTTGCCCTTTCTAGTTAAGTTGACCCTGCTGCCCATGAGCGCGGCGTTGCTGTTGACGTTGGCCTGGCGCGCGGGGCGCGTACACAGACGTCTGCTGTTGTTTGTGGCGCTTGTCGCGCCGGCGGTCCTGGCGGCGGGGCTGGCGTTGGCGGCGCCGGCGACGGCTCGTTTCTTGCTGCGCACGCTGTGGTGGCGACTGACATTCATCCGGCCCGACATATTTGACGGCTGGTCGCTTTCGCAGATTCTCTCCTATTATGCGGCGGGCTACTGGGGCCAGATTGGTTGGAAGTTTGCCGCGCTTCCGTGTGGGCTGTGGGGCGCGCTATGGGCATCGGCCTGGCTAGGAAGTCTGTTTAGCCTACGCCTACTGTGCAAGAGCTGTCCGCGGCGGCGTTTCTGGCGTTGGGTGTTTGCCATCGCTGCCGCGCTGACGGCCCTTGCTTTGCTGGCGCAGCAGCTGGGCCAATGGTGGCGGTTGTCATTGCTGCTCCCGGCGACGGCCTGGCTGATTCTGCTTTTTGCCTGGTGGCGCATGCAGACACGGGATCCCGCGCAGCGTCTGGCGCTGCCTGCGGCTGCCTGGCGCGCCGTGTGGCTTGCAGCGGGCCTGGCCTTTATCGTGGTTGCGCGCAACGCGCTGACGACGCCGCAATTTCAGGCGCGGTTCTTGTTTCCGGCGCTGGGCCCGATCACGACGATTGCCGTCGTGGGCTGGTGGACGGTCCTTTCCCCGCGCTTGCAACAACGTTTGACGGCGGCGCTTGTCGCCGTCTTTGTGGCGCTGAATCTGTTTTTCTGGGTAGATACGGTTATTCCGCGCTTCTTTCAACCATTTCTGGATGGTTAGCGGGCGGGGGTTCTGGAGGCAGAGGGGAACCCGGGGGCGGCTCGGTTGGCGTCGTAGTCTGAATCTCGCGTTCCTCGGTAAATGAGAGAAGCGCGCTGCAGGCGGCCCATAGGAGTACGAAGACGTAGATAAAGGCGCGTTGCGCCACGACAAAGGTCAGCGCCTCTTCCTGAGGCATGCCGCCCAGGCGCAAAAGGCCCAGCCAGCCTAAATCGAAAATGCCCAGACCGCCGGGCGCGACGGCGACGACCAGACTCAGTTGTGTGATGGGAAAGGCGGCGGCGAAGAGCCAGAACGGCGCGGAGAGTTCCAAGGCGCGCGAAATGGCGGCGTAGGTGGCAATGAGCAACACGTTGAGCACTGCCGTATGTAGGAGGGCGCTCAGCGCGGGCCCCGCGCGTGGGAAGAGGTGCGCGGCGATGCGGTCGTCTAACTCCAGTCTTTGCGATAGCCAGGGCACACGCGCCAGCAACCACTCGAAAATCGCCGCCACTTTTCCCCTGCTCACCGTTAGCCACAGCGCCAGCGCCAACAGCGCCCACAAGGCGAGTGTAAGCACGACAAGAGAAACGACGCCGATCTGGTCCTGCAGAAAGAAGATTGCCGGGATGGCGGCGAGGCCCAGGGTGAGGATGTCATAGATGTTGTCCATCAGGACGATCCACAATGAGCGACGTAGCGAGATGCCCAGCGCGCGCAGACCGACCGATTTTCCGCCCAGCGTGCTGATGCCCCGCGGAAGCACCAACCCCAGGACGCGGGCAGTCATGCTCAGATAATAGAAGCGGCGCCGGGAGCCGACTTCGTCGCTGGTCAGCGCCTGGGCGACGACGCGCAGGCGCAGGGCGGAGATAATGCCCACGACGCCGTAGATGAGAAGCGCTACAAGCACGAGGCGCCAGTCGCTGTCCAGGATCTGCTGCCACGGTTCGGCGCCGGCCCACCATAGGATCAGGCCGAAGAGGACCAGGCTAAGGAGTTGTAGGGCGATGCGAATTGTTCGCTTTGTCTTACTCACATGGGTTACTCGCTTTGCGTTTCGGTCGCGAGCGCCACATTTGATTTCGGCGCTTGCGAGCGCCACAGTTTATAGCTACTAACAAAAAACGCCAACAATGGTAAAGGCAGGAAGAGGACGGGATGCTCGTAGTCGCCCTGGATAGTTTGCAGGAAGAGGATCCAGATGGCGACAAGAATAATACCTGCCAGGGCGGCCTTTAGCCAAGCGCGTCGCTCACCGTCCGCTACCGCCAGCCAGGCTAAAAATGGAATCATGAGCAGCACCTGGTTCGTCGTGCCCGTCTGGAAGAATGCCAGTAGATTGATGACGATGGACCAATGCAGCAAGCCGTCAAATGAGATTTCTGCACGCAGCCCTTTCCACCAGATAAAAAGGGTTGTCAGGCCCATAATGGCAAGCAGGATGCCCTTCAGCCAGTCGACGTTGCCAGACACAAACAGAGCGAGCAGTACTTCTAATGGCTCCTTACCACTAGCCAGATCGGAATAGCCACCGAGCCCCGCCAAAAAGTTGAGTGGCCAAGATGGAAGCAGGGCCAGCGAAGCCAAAAGTAGAACGGCGCCTGCGGAGAGAAGGCCCCAGATGAACGCGTAACGTTTCTCTTTTATAGCCCACACGACGAACCAGGCACCTACCAATAGGATCGCCTGCGGCTTAATTGACGTTATCGCGAACGCTGCGCCCGCCAGCCAATCTCTTTCCTGTCTTAGGGCTAAGACGGTCAGGGCCAGAGCAAAGAGGACGTGCATGATAAACTGACCCAGCAGAATGCTGCGGGCCACTGGGTAGAAGAAGATCGTCGCCAGCAGCAGGCCCGCAAGGGTAAGAGGAGAGGGGAGCCAGCGGTGATACTTGAGTAGGAGAGCCAGGGAGCCAATCGCCAGCCATTGAACGACCACGATCCATATTGAGATGGCCCAGTCGTAAGAGAGATAGGCAAGGGGAAAGAAGACAAAGATAGCGTGCAGTGGATAAGCGAAGCTGAAGCTGTTCAGCCCACGGTCTTCTGGATCCAGGACGGCGATGATTTCTTGAGTCACTTCGTCCGAATAAGGGTTGCGGTTATCCACCAGCAGGGCACGCGCGCCGGCCCAGCGGGGGTAGAAGTCATTGCCTCCTAACACGGTACTGACAAACGTTTCGTGGATGGCAAAGGCTTCGACCGCCATGAGCAAGCCTAGAAGAAGGAGGAGAGCAAACCAGGATTTCTTATTCATCTTGTGTCCCGAGTTGATACAGTGTGTATGCACTGGGAAGCGCTTCCTGCGTTTCAAGATATCTGTTGTATAGAGTGTTTAGTAACGTCTC
>CAYSMQ010000224.1:0-8057 GCA_964432035.1 uncultured Ardenticatenaceae bacterium | reverse complement strand
GGAAGGTTGCCGCCCACACCTCGTCGACGCGCGCCTCTGCACGACGGTCCACCCGTCGGGCGCGACCTGGGTCACTTGGCTGCGCGAGGCCGGTTTTCGCCTCGTCCACCCCACAAAAAGCGGCGCAGCCATGGCCGGCGACTTCTTCGACGCGTACCCGCGCGAGCTGCACCCACATACGCTAGAGGAACTCGACCGCAATCTAAAGCTCATCGCCGCCGTCGCCGTACAAATCGCCGCGCCGTTGCAGGATGACCCAATGCTGACGGCGATCAAGTGAAACGCTCGCCAGAACTTGACAATCACCCGGGGCTCGGGTAACGTTTAAATCGCAATGATGAATAAGAATGTTGTGCTCATCCTAGGTCATCATCCCGTCCCTACGGGCCCCGTTGCGATGCAACGGGGCGGCGTCAGCGTGTAGACGAAGGGTTGCGGCGCGCCGGTTGGCGCCGGCGCATTAATCATGTGACCTGAGCACATCTATTGGATAGTCTACCGGGCGCCCCATGCAATGGGGCGTTTTTAGTTGTAGACGACGGTCGATCTAGTACATCGACCAAACCACTTCGGAGGAACCACCAACATGCGAATGAATAAGCTATTTAGCCAGACGCTGCGCGAAGCGCCGGCCGACGCCGATGTACGCAGCCACGAGTTACTGCTGCGCGCCGGATTCTTGCGTCCGCTCATGGCCGGTGTTTTCAGCTACCTGCCCCTGGGACAGCGAACGGCGCAAAAGATCGAACAGATTTTGCGCGAAGAAATAAACGCCATCGGCGGGCAGGAAATCGAAATGCCCGTCGTCCATCCTGCCTCCATCTGGCAAGAGACGCGGCGCTGGTATGAAGTCGGCTCTGAGATGGGCCGCTTCAAGGACAAAAACGAGCGGGACATGGTGCTGGCAATGACCCACGAAGAGGTCGTTGCCGATCTGTTACGGCGCGAAATCCAATCCTATCGCCAGCTTCCGGCAAACGTCTATCACATCCAGACCAAGTGGCGCGACGATCCACGCCCCCGAGCAGGCCTCATCCGTGCCCGCGAGTTTGTCATGAAGGACAGCTACTCGCTGGACCGCGACATGGAAGGGCTGGACCATCAGTATCGACTCCATTATCAGGCCTACTCTAATATCTTCAACCGTTGCGCGCTGCCGACCATTTCGGTGGAGTCGGATGTGGGCATGATGGGCGGCTCGATGGCGCACGAGTTCATGTATCTGACGCCCATCGGCGAAGATACCCTGCTCCTTTGCGACAAATGCGGCTACCGCGCCAACCGCCAGGTCGCCGTCTTCCAGAAGCCGGCGGTTGACGAAGAAGAAGCGCATCCCATCGAAAAAGTAACTACGCCCGGCACAAAAACAATCGAAGGGCTGGCCAACTTCCTGGATATTCCCAAGTCGCGCACGGCGAAGGCCGTCTTCCTGGTGGCAACGCTGAACGAGGGCGATGAAAAAGTGGACCGGCTTGTCTTTGCCATTTTGCGCGGCGACATGGACCTTAGCGAAACAAAGCTTACAAACGCCTTGAAAGCGAGCGCTTTGCGCCCCGCCCAAGAAGAAGAGATCGAAGCCGTGGGCGCCGTGCCCGGCTACGCGTCCCCCGTCGGCCTGAACGGCGTGCTCGTCGTCGTCGACGACGCCATCCCCAACGCGCCCAATCTGGTCGCGGGCGCCAACGAGGAAGGCTACCACCTGCGCAACGTCAACTACGGACGCGATTATGAAGCAGACATCATCGCCGATATTGCCGCAGCAACAGAGGGCGACGCCTGCCCGCAATGCGGCGCGTCCCTGAGCGAATCCCGTGGCGTGGAAGTCGGTAACATCTTCAAGCTAGGCACCCGCTACACAGAGGCCATGGGCGCCACGTTCACCGACGAAGATGGCGCGGAGCACCCGGTCGTCATGGGTTCCTACGGTATCGGCGTCGGTCGCCTGATGGCCTGCGTGGCCGAGGAGCACAACGACGATTATGGGCTGATCTGGCCCATCAGCGTCGCGCCCTATGAGGTGCACCTTGTCGCCCTGCGCGGTGGATTCGAAGCTGCCGAAGACGTCTATAGCGAACTACAAGAGGCCGGTCTGGAAGTGCTCTTCGACGACCGCGACGAGAGTCCCGGCGTGAAGTTTAACGACGCCGACCTCATCGGCGCGCCCATCCGTCTGACCATTGGCGGACGCTCGCTGAAACAGGGCGGTGTGGAAGTGAAGTTGCGCCGCGAGAAGGAAAGTGAGCTTGTGCCCCTAGACGACCTCGTGGACCGCGTGCAGATTTTACGTGAAACGCTATTTGACGAAATAAGCGCAGGTGTCGTGGCGGTACCCTTTGAGGAATAGCTAACAAGGTGTTCGTCTCCGGTCAATCGGCCGTAATCGCGTTAATCTCCCCACGACACTGGCAGGCCTCCTTGGTCACACCATCGCGTACGAGCACGCCATCATACTCGCGCCCAAGCCCTTGTGATGTCCAACCACCCATCACAAACGGAATGGACGTGTCCGCCGAGACCCACCGGCCGTTATAGGTGCGCGAAATGTGTACGTGCGTACCGTTGGAAAAACCGCCCTCGCAGGACGGATGTCCCAGCGGATCGCCTGCTTCAACTTCCGTACCCAGAGGCACGCGGTCGCGGCCCTCAAGATGCATGTAGGTGATGGCCCATCCCGTCCCCGCGTAGCCGTCGCCATCGAGGTCCACGACCACGGCACCGAACGAGCTACGCGTGACGACGCCGGGGGCCATGGCCCGCACCAATGCATCCGATGGGTAGCAGCCGAGCTGTTCGTGGTGCGGTACGAAATCAAGCGCGGCCCACGCCGATCCGGATGCCCAGCCGCCGTGAGGCCCGCCCGTGAAATACCACGTCTCTCCCGATGCCCAGGGCAATACGAATGGCGGCTGTTCCAGGTCTGCAGGCCAAAGTGGATCGACGGTATAAGCAAAGGGATTGCCAAAGAGGGCGCTGTAGGTAGCAAAGAAGCCTGTAGGCCCCGTCTCCTGCAACCAGGCATCGTAGGTAGCGCCGTCATGGGCCGCCAGCCAAAATTGTATGCCGGTCGTCCCGCTGTTAAGATCGGGGGCAAAGGTAACGCGCGCGGTGTCGCCGACGTCAAAGGTCGTCAGCCCGCCCTCTGCGCGCCCATAGTACCCCATATTTATCTGGTCCGCGGCCCAGCGTAGCTGTGGGTGCAATCCCTCGAGGCGCGGGTCAACCCTGCCCATTGGATACTCTAGCTGTGCCGGCGAGGCCTGGGTCAGCCAGCCGGATCGGTACTCCAGGGCAGCCAATAGTAATCGCGGGTTAATGCTGAAGCGGTCGGCTACAAGTTGTACAATCTGTGCCCCGTTGATCACCTGTCCTTCGACCTCTTCGTTATAACTTGCCAGATAACCGCCGAATCCGGCGACCGTAGCGGCGACGTCGAAATCGGCGGCGGCGGGCCCGTAGACCAGTTCACTGTCTGGAATGATCTTAAAGCTGGGGCTACTGATTGTGGTCCCACCCGGCACCTGTAGGATTTGTCCCGCAAACAGAAAATCGCCGTCTTCCAGGCCGTTCATTTCGATCAACTCTTCAGGATTCGTGCCGTAGCGCTGAGCAATGGTCATCAGCGTCTCGCCCGGCGCTACTGTATGCGAGAGCAGGAATTGACCTCTGACCAGCCCTTGCGTAGGGTCCGGCGTCGGCGTGCCCTCGTACTGTGGCAGGCCAGGATTGGGAACAACCGGTGGCGGCGGTGAAATCTCCGGCGTCGGGGCAACATCCACCGATGTACCATCAATGGACTCGACCGATAGGGGGGTAATGAAGGGTGTGGGCGGCGCGACCACCGATGCCAGCGTCGCTCCAATGGTGGCTTGTGG
The DNA here is from genome assembly GCA_964432035.1 of uncultured Ardenticatenaceae bacterium. GTDB lineage: Bacteria > Chloroflexota > Anaerolineae > Promineifilales > Promineifilaceae > JAAYYY01. The sequence continues at coordinate 4,185 of CAYSMQ010000224.1, read as the reverse complement.
TTTGGGCCTCTCACAGGCCGTCAGCAGCAATAGTATTAAAAGGCTCACCAACCCGTATCGGGGCCATTGTCGCTTCATCATCTCCTGTATTTTAGCCCAGAGAGGTTCGTTTCGCACAAAAGTTCGCAGTTTACAACTTGTGCAACTCACAATACGATAGGTCACTATTATGAAAGCAAATTACGTGCAGCGCATCCGACTTAAGTTTGGCAAGAAGGGTCCGGCGCGCTTTATCAGTCACCTGGACCTGGCGCGCGCCCTGGAGCGCGCCCTCAATCGTAGCGGGCTACCCGTGGCCTACACACAGGGCTACAATCCACGCCCACGCCTTCAGTTTGCCAGCGCCCTTCCTCTGGGTTTCACCAGCGACTGTGAGCTGGCGGACGTCTGGCTCGAGAAAGAAGTCGATCCGCCCCAGGCTCAGGAACAGTTGGGGCCCACGATGCCGCCCGGTCTGCCGCTATACGACGTGTGGGAAGCGCCGCTCAGTGCGCCCGCCATGCAAGCGGCGCTGGCAGAGGCAGTCTATGAAGTAGACGTTGGCGATCTGATCGATCCGCCCCAATTGCGCCGCCGTGTGGCAGCGTTGATGGCGGCGGATAGCGTCATCCGCGAGCGACGCGGCAAGGAGTACGACCTGCGCCCGCTCATACTGGACCTGAGGGTCGAGGATGGACCTCAATCGGCGTCGCATCTTACCATGCGCCTGTCACAGCTGCCGGGTAAGACCGGGCGCCCGGACGAGCTGCTGCTGGCGCTGGATCTGGACCCTCTCGACGTGCGCGTGCGCCGCTCCGCACTCATTATGCAAGAAGAAGAGGAACCCGCGTGAATCGCGCGTCGCAGGCGTCACGCGCCGCGCTGTGTGTCCTCTGCCTTTTCGGCGTCGTTCAACTAGCCGCGTGTGCCGGGCCCGACACCCCCGACAGTGTAGCGCAGACGCGCTTACCTCTGCTGCCAACTCCCACGCTTCGGTCGAGCGCTTCTCCGGCGCCGCAGGCCAGTTCCACCCCCATTGTGCCCGACGGCGGCTGGACCGCGCTACGCGACGGCTTAGAACAACGGATCTTGAACGTCACCGGCGAGGACGGTGAATGGCTGGAAAGCATCACCATCCTACGCCTTGATCCCGCTAACTTTCGCTTCGACGTGCTTTACAGTCCCGATGAGCCCAAAACTCTGTCCGAATGGCAGGCGCAGAGCGGCGCGCTTCTGGTCGTAAACGGCGGATTCTTCACAGAGGACAATCAGGCGACCGGGCTTGTGGTTTCGGACGGGCAAGCGTCTGGTAGCAGCTATGAAGGATTCGGCGGTATGTTTACCGTAACTGAACTTGGACCGCAGTTGCGCTGGCTACCTGAGGAACCGTTTAATCCGCAGGAACCCTTACTGGCGGCGCTACAGTCGTTTCCCATGCTCCTGACTCCCGGCGGCGTGCCCGGTGTAGCGGCGGACGATGGGCAGCGGGCGCGGCGCACCGTGGTTGCTCTGGACGAGCAGGGACGCGTGCTGTTCCTGGTGTCGTCCTTTGGGCATTTCACTTTGCATGGCTTGATCCGCTATCTAGACGCGTCCGATCTGGCCCTCGATCGCGCGCTGAACCTGGACGGTGGTGCTTCCAGTGGCTTGCTGCTTTCAGATCCGCAGTTGCTTGTTGCGGCTTTTGAGCTGCTTCCAACGGTCATCGCGGTCTATGAGAGGTGATCGGTCATCAGTAATCGCCATTAGTTATCGATCGATTTTGCATAATCGGTACACATACTTTATAATACTAAGTCGCTGTATTGGTCATCCGACACTACCAATACGCTGTGGCAAGACCATTACCGGCATCTGAGAATGCCGGTTCTTTTTGGAGGTTTTCTGTGTACGCAATAGTAGAAAGTGGCGCACGACAATACCGCGCCGAGGTTGGGCATAGCTTCAGCGTAGAGAAGCTGCCCTACGAAGTCGGAGAACAGATTGAAATGGACGTCTTGCTGGTATCCAACGATGACGATATTCGCATCGGCCAGCCCCTCGTTGAAGGCGCCTCGGTGACAGCAACCGTCGTCGACCAATATCGAGGCAAGAAGATTTTCGTCTGGAAATACCGGCCGCGCAAGCGTTATCGTCGTCGTCAAGGTCACCGGCAAGAGTATACCCGTCTGCGCATTGACGAGATTAATTTGGACTGAGTGTAGGAGAGAATATTATGGCGCATAAAAAAGGTGCTGGCTCGACAAGAAACGGGCGTGACAGCAATTCTAAGCGTCTGGGTGTAAAGTGTTACGGTGGCGAGTACGTCATTCCTGGCAATATAATTATTCGTCAGCGCGGAACGAAGGTGCATCCTGGACAGAATGTTGGCCTGGGCAAGGACTATACCATTTTTGCCAAGGCTGAAGGGCGCGTAAAGTTTGAGACCAAGCGAGGTCGCAAGTACGTCAGCGTCCTACCGTTGGAGGCCTAAGGTGAAGAAAGATATTCATCCTGAATGGTACCCCGACGCTAAAGTCATCGTTAACGGCGAAGTTGTGATGACCGTCGGTTCCACCAAGCCAGAACTCAGCGTCGAGATCTGGTCTGGAACGCATCCCTTCTACACGGGGCAGCAGCGTATCCTGGACACTGAAGGTCAGGTGGAACGCTTCCTGAAGCGCCTACAGCGTCGCGAAGAGATGCTGACAGAGCAGGAACAGGAAGAAGAAACGGAGTCCCCGTTGGCGCTGGCTATTGAGGAAATGGAACTACAAACGCGCGCCGAAAACGCGCTGAAAGAAGATGGGCTTACGACCGTGGGAGACGTCTACGAGCGTCTGCAAGAGGGCGAAGACGCCTTGCTTGCCGTCTACGGTGTGGGCCAGAAGGCGCTTATCGACATCAAGAAATTCCTTCGTTCCGAAGGCATCATCGAGTAATCGGCGCGCCAATGTGAGGTCCGGTTTTGCTGGCAAAATCGGGCACTTGAGCTAGAGTTAGGGCAGATACGTATGAAACCGTATCTGCCCTTTTATTTTGCAGCCAGAGCGTTTCGGAGGACCTATGACCCAACACCCCCGCGGCCACATCGAACTGATCTGTGGCAGCATGTTTAGCGGAAAAACCGAAGAACTGATTCGCCGTCTGCGCCGGGCCATCATCGCCCGCCAGCAGGTGCAGGTATTCAAACCGGCCATTGATGATCGCTATCATGGTCAAAAAGTGACTTCCCACAATGGACTGGATTTTGAGGCGCAACCCGTGCCCTCTGCAACAGATGTGCGTGAGAACCTCAAGCCAGACACGACGGTCGTCGCCATCGACGAAGTCCAGTTTTTCGACGGGGATGTGGTCGAATTGTGCGAGTCGCTTGCGGACGAAGGTCTACGCGTCATTTGCGCCGGGCTGGACACCGACTTCCGCGGCGTGCCCTTTGGCCCTATGCCCGATCTTATGGCCCGCGCCGAACACGTGGATAAGTTACATGCCATTTGCGTCGTCTGCGGCGGTGAAGCTAGCCGCACGCAGCGCCTGATAGACGGCCGACCTGCCGCTTACGACGATCCCGTCGTTCTGGTGGGCGCCGCTGAAGTGTACGAAGCTCGCTGCCGCCGGTGCCACCAGGTGCAGGCAGCGCAAAACGGAGGTTAATGTGGCTGCAGTTAGAGCCGATCTACTGGACGACGTAAAGGAAGTGTTGATTGACAAGGAGCGCCTGCAAGAGCGTATCCACGAGCTGGCCTCAGCCATCGAGGAGGACTATCGCGAGATAGAACGCCCCCTGTTGCTCTGCGTGCTCAAAGGCGCGTTTATTTTTCTGTCAGACCTCTCCCGTCTGCTAGATATGCCGCACGAGGTCGACTTCATGGCCATTTCTAGCTACGGGGCGGGCACAACCAGCAGCGGGGCCGTGCGCATCGTGCTCGACCTAAAAGAAGATATCGCCGGACGTCACATTCTGATTGTTGAGGATATTATCGATAGCGGTCGTACACTGGATTATATGCGCCGTAATCTGTTGGCGCGTTCGCCGGCTTCGCTCCGTATCTGCACCTTGCTTAACAAACCGGCGCGTCGCGAAGTGGACGTTCCCGTCGACTATGTCGGCTTCGATATCCCCGACGAGTTTGTCGTGGGCTACGGTCTGGATTTCGCCCAGCTCTACCGCAACCTGCCTTTTATCGCCGTACTCAAACCGCAGGTGTTTGGTGGCGCCGCGCCAGA
>CAYSMQ010000223.1:0-8070 GCA_964432035.1 uncultured Ardenticatenaceae bacterium | reverse complement strand
GAAACACAAGAATACAGCGAGTCGCGAGCGCGCGCCCTACTTCGCGCTGCAGACGCCACTGATGATACGACGCTCTCCGACTTTGCGCGCCTGATGGATAGTGATGAAGCCCTGCGCGTGGCCCTGTACGACCTCCTGCAGTCGACGGAGTTAGCAGGCCGGGACGAAGTAGGCGCGCTTGCCGCGGTCGGCGCCGGCGCCGGGCAGGCCGAAGCGCCACAAATTCAATGGCTGTCGCTGGCACTGGGATCGTTTGCCTGGCAGCGAGGGTACCCGCTGGCGCAGCTTGACCCATCTTCGCCCCCGGAACGTTATAGTCCGGCGGGACAAGTCGTGGGACGCGCGGCAGCCTTCCTTCGTCAGCAGATACAGCGCGGCGCGACCGAGCGCGACAGAATGGCGCGCCGACTAGCACCTCGCGCGGGCGACGCTGCGGCGACACTCGAGGAAATGCAGCCCGAAAGCGGAATCGCACCGCTGCCGCCCTACTTCCGCCTCCCTGTTCCCGTACGCTACCCGGAAGTGTCGCGCGAAACGTTGCGCGTGGAACCCGGACAGGAACCTGAGCAGCCGGTAGTCACCCGTGGAGAGGCGCTGGTAATCACAGAGGATGATATTTCGGACGAGACGCGGGATGAGGAAGCAGCGCCGGAAGGTGGCGCGCCAATTCGCATGCCGCCGATTCGCATCAGCCGGGAACAGGTACAGCCTTCCCAACCATCGCAGCCATCTCAACCGTCGCAGCCACCGAGCCCGATGCCCTCCAGCGCCGTCGTGATGCCTACAAACACGTCGGAATCGCGCCCGGGCCTCGCCGTCAGCCTACGCCAAATGTTCGGGTCTGAAAACCTGGCAAGCACCAAGCTTCGTGTTGTGTCCCAGGAATACCCGGACGGCCCGGGCCTCTATGGCCTGCAAGTGAAAGTGACGTGCAAGGGCATCAAGAGCTATGTTGCAGGCACGACGAATCGCGAGGGACGCTTCCTCGCGGAGCTGCCGGTCCGTGAGGGCGAAGGGCTCACTTACGACGTCGATCTGACCTGGCCGCGCGAACTGGGCGGCGAGACCGAGCGCAAGTCGATAACGCTTCACGCCGACCGCACCGAGTTCACACTACCCTTCTACGTGCGATTGGAACGCCAGGCGCGTAACGACGAGCAAGAGCAGGAGAGCTAATGGTGAACGCTGCACACGACTGAACCAGGCCTATGGAAGATTGGTTACAACTCACCGAAGATGACATCGAACGCGCTCACCGGCTACTACGCGACGAACCGGCGACGCCGGACGCTATCACGATTACGTCAGATGACCTTGCTCCGTCAGAGGAAGAAACCGAGCCTGGAGAACTGATATCGATTACGGCCGAAGATTTACAGCCGGCGCAGGCTCAGCCCCAGCCCGAATTCTCTGTGTCGCGTCTGGAACAGCTCATGTTCCATCTGGTAAATGGGACCCGCCAACACCATCTTCCCGGCTTTGTGGGCACCGCAAAGCTGGTGTGGCGCGAAGATCTGGCGGCGACCGCCCGGCAACATTCGGCCGACATGCTGCAGCGTCAATACGTGGCTCATGTGACGCCTGAAGGAACCACGGTGGCCCAGCGGCTGCGTCGCAACGGCATCAGCTACTTTGCCTGTGGCGAGAATATCGGCATCGTCTACGGTGTCGCGGCCCACAGCGAACGCGGCGCCTATGACATACACAACGCATTCATGAAACAACCGCGTAGTCTGACCAATCACCGCGGAAATCTTCTTAACCCGATTTGGACCCACGTGGGCATTGGCATTGCTTACAATCCTGACGGCGCGCTTGTCGTCACACAAAACTTTGTTTCGGCGCCTGCCCGCAGATTGAGGCAGAAGTAAACCATGTCCAAAACAGAATCGTTATTCACAGGAATAGACGACCAAACTATGGAACAACCTATAGTCATTACCGATCCCGATAGTGATCGCTATCATACTTTTGGGTACATCAGCTGGTGGCAGCAAGAAACTGTGCGCAACGCAACGGTGTTAGTCATCGGCGCCGGGGCGCTGGGCAATGAAGTCCTTAAAAACCTGGCGCTTATGGGTATCGGAAACCTGATTATTGCCGATTTTGATACGATTGAAGATGCAAATCTTAGCCGGTCCGTACTCTTCCGCCAGAGTGACCGCGGCAGAAGAAAGGTCGACGTCGCCGCTGAACGCATAAAAGAATTGAACCCCGACGTCGGGGTCAAAGCCTGGCACGGAGATGTGAATTACGAACTGGGCCTGGGTGTGTTTCGTCACGTGGACGCCATCATCGGTTGTCTCGACAATCGCGAGGCGCGACTCTCGATCAACCGCTTCTGTTGGGCCGTGGGCCGGCCGTGGGTCGACGGCGCCATCCAGGAACTGATGGGCATCGTCCGCGTCTTTTGGCCCGGGCGGGGCGCCTGCTACGAGTGCACGCTAACGGATGCCGACTACCAGGCTATTAATCTGCGCTACTCTTGCCCCATTCTGGCGCGGCAAAACCTACTACAGGGGAAGATACCTACCACGCCCACAAGCGCGTCTATCGTCGCTGCCTTTCAGACGCAGGAAGCGCTGAAGCTAATACACGATATGGAGGTCACACCTGGCACAGCGATGATGATAAACGGACTCACGAACGACGTCTATAACACCGAGTATCCCGTCAAAGAATTCTGCATGAGTCACTCGGCCTTAGAATCGATCGTCGAGCTGGAAGACGCCACCTCCGAGGAGACGACGCTGGGCACGTTGCTTGACGAAGCGCGCAGCGAGCTGGGCCCGGAGGCCGTGCTGGAGTTCGACAACGAGATGGTCGTGGCCATGCACTGCCCACATTGTGGCGAGGTCGAAGAAGTGTTCCAACGCATGGCGCGCCTCTATGAGAACGCCGCCACTTGTCCCCACTGCGGCGGTCGACGCGACATGGAGCTCACGCATCGCATCGACGGCAGCGAGCCCTATTTGGACCACACCCTGGCGTCGATCGATCTACCGCCCTTGAGTATTATCAGGGCCAGAAACGGCGAGCGTCGCTGTGCTTTCGAGATATCCGGAGACAAAGCGACGGTATTATCCTTTGATTAGTCCCGCACTGCACTGCCCTGGCGCGTGCAACTTCTGGGCTTAAGTTTACGTAAATGTTAATAGCGCCTTATCGCAATACTGTACGATTTAATGGAGGCTTAAACTGATGGCTAGCACAAAAGTAATCATCTACGATCCTACGGGCTCCAAAAAGACGCCCGTCGAGTTGCCTGACGACGTTCCCATGCGTCGCCTGATTCCGGCGTTGGTAAGCAAGATGGGTCTGCCCACGACACAGGGCGCCAATCCTATCACCTACCGCCTGGATCATCGTTCGTCTGGCAAGCGGCTCGCAGATGACGAATCGCTGAGTGATGCGGGAGTAAGTGACGACGACATCCTCAGTCTCTTCCCCGAAGTGACCGCCGGTTAAGAACCGGCCGCTAGGCAAACGCATTCCGTACGGGCGCAATCTGTACGGAATGCGTCTCAATACGTCTATTTTTCACAGAGGCTATCTATGTCATTCGATATTCGCGAAACCAGGCTGCGCAACGATTACCGTCGTGTGCAGGAGCTCGTAGACCGTAGCGACTTTGTCCACGTGGTAGCCGTCGAAGGCGACCCGCCGGAGAAGTACCGCATTCGGTTCACCTGTCGCGGCGTGGAGAAGCTGAACGCACACGGGCAGCCTGTAGTACGGGAATCGCACGAAGTCACGGTTTATCTACATGCGGAATACCCGCTGAAGCAACCACAGTTGAAGTGGATGACGCCGGTATTCCACCCCAACATCCACGTCACCGGCGCCGTCTGCATTGGCGCCTGGTGGCCGGCAAAGACGCTGGATGAACTACTGCTTTCGCTGGGTGAAATGATTCAATACAAGAACCTGGATCCTGGCGATCCCATGAATTCCAAGGCAGCGCTTTGGGCGAACCGTCACAAACACCTCTTCCCCATTGACGACAGGCCTCTGAAGGGAGAATCGATATCCGATCAGATCAAGATCGGCGCCGAAGAGGATAGTGATGACTACGGCATCAAGCTACTCTGACGAGGCGTATGGCGAGACAGTTACCGGAAATGACGCCAGGATCAAGGCGCGCGCAGCACATGCAGACATAGAGCGCCTTCCAGAGCGCGATACCGCGCTCCGCAGCCTGCCTTTTCAATTCCGGGGGGCTCAGCTAGGCCCCAACCAACCGCGAGTTGTCCTCTTTCCCCAGGCCGTCGACATGATGGCGGCGCACGCGCTTGGGGATGTACGCAGCGAAGTTGGCGGAGTCTTGCTTGGTAGCGCCTTTCGCAAGGCAGGCGAGCTATTTGTAGAAGTTCAGGCGGCGTTGCCCGCCCAAACTGACGATCACGGTCCCATTCACTTCACCTTCAACGCCGACGCTTGGGCCCAAATACACCGGGACCGGGCCGAAAAGCACCCGGAGTTAGATATCGTGGGCTGGTTTCACACGCATCCTGGCCTGGGCATCTTTTTCTCGGGTGACGACGTTGTCGTCCATTCCGCAGCGTTTGTCTTGCCCTGGCACGTGGCGATGGTCATCGACCCGCTTTCTAAGCGATTGGGCTGTTTTGCCTGGGATGAAGGCGAGCTCAAGGCGTTGCCAGGTTTTTATGAAATACTGGACTCTGGCGACGCGCCGACGCGTTTGCCCTGGTCGTTGCAGCGTGGCGAAGTCTGGACCGAAAGCTATGTGGAACGTATGGTGGCGCAACGAGCCGAACGTCGCCGGGAGGCAGAAGGCGGTTTTCAGGTGACGCCCATGCACAGCATCATTGCCGCTGCCTTTGCCATCCTGCTCAGTCTTGGCCTGCTCATTGGTGGCATTCTGCCTATGAGTAGCGAAAATGAGACCTTGCGCACGGTGCTGGCGGGTCTTGCCGAGCAGAACCTTGAACAAGCCAACCGCGACGGCACGGCTTCCTGCCCGGACAGCGCCTTGCGCATCTACTCGCCATTACCAGGCGAGCAGGTCACTTACGGCAAGGAGATCACCCTCGTGGGTACAGCCGCCGCCACCGGCGCCGGATCCTATAACCTTGAGATCCGGCCTAATGGCGAGCAAGTATGGTGGCCCCTCGGGGAATTCCGGCGCGCGGTGCAGACGGGACCTTTCTTGAGTTGGGATACCTCTTCATTTGCGCCGGGCGTTTACGAACTGCGCCTGTCGGCCGTCGCTCAATCCGGTGAGACTCTCCAATCGCCGTCGCCTTGCACCATACGCTTTGAACTGTCCGCGCTGGCCCTTGCGCCCTGAGGACTTGTACACCCGCCCTATGGCGGCAAAGACCGTCGCCCAAGGATCCATAGCATATGCTTGAAGTGAGTGAACTAACTTACGCAGCGATAATCACCGTCGAACTACCAGGGATGAGCCATCCGGCTACCGTCTCGCTCACACTCACGCCGCCAGACACCATCGAGACCGCTCCGGGCCAATATAAACCGTTGCGCGACTGTACGCTCGCCGATATCCAGGCCTTTGCCGAAGCGATCGAGGAAGAACTGTGGCAGAAGTACCAGAATTCGCAAATTGAGCAGTTGGCCACAGACGATGCCGCGCGCATCAAGATCACCTTAATCAACGAAGGTGGTAAAGCCCTTGCCTTGAGTCGCGAGCAGGTATTAGAGCACGCGATCCGTATTGGGAAACCGCGGGCGCCGGACGTTGAAGACATTTCCGAGCCGGCCGAAGCGGAGCTGGATGGACGTACAGCCGAAGCTGAAAGCGGCCCTGAAGCGGCGCCGGAAAAAGAAACACCGGCGCCAGGTGACACAATCGAGCGCAATGGCGAGGGTGTAGCCCCCGTGGAGACGCCCAGTTGCCAGCCGGCCGAGCTAAACGAGAAAGCAGAAGCTGAGGCCGAGCCGGTCGCGGAACCTGACGGCGCTGAGCACGTAGAGGAGTTGCGGATTGCCGGTTTGCGTCGCCCATTGGGGCACCCCACGCCGGCAGCCGTCGACATCCTGATTAACGAACCGGCCATGCGAGAGGCGCAAACGCACGCGCTTTCCAGCATGGATCGTGAAGTTGCCGGAATGCTTGTCGGTCCTCGCCCTGAGAAACAACCGGACGGGCGCTACGTCGTCCATGTCACCGACATTGTGGTGGCGCGGCACACGCGCATGATGGGCGCCAGCGTCACATACACGCCGGAAAGCTGGCGTTATGTAAGCGATAGGCTGCAAGAGAGATATCCCAACGAAGAGGCTGTGATCGTCGGCTGGTACCATACACATCCCGGGTTCGGCATTTTCCTTTCCGGTATGGATCTGTTTATTCACCAGAATTTTTTCACTCAGATCTGGCACGTAGCCCTGGTGCTTGATCCGCGCGCGACGCGAATGGGATTCTTCTGTTGGGATCGTAAGCAATCCGAAGTGCGACCCTACGAATTTCCCTGGCCCGATTGGGCCCCCGGCGCCTGGTAACAATGGGACGTCGTGAAAGCAAGTGCAGTTTATGTTAAAATTGATATTCAATAGAAGGTCGACCGGCGCCAAGGTGGCGCCTTGATACGATGAACGAAAACGAAGATCTTATTCGAGTTACGCTAGATGACGTAACCGAAGCAAACCAGTTGAGCCTACACTGTCCCATTTGCGCGGGCGCGGTGGAGCAGCACGCGTCTCGACGTGAAATGCAGGCCGTCTACTGCGCGGACTGCGAAACGCTGTATCACCGGGCGTGCTGGGAACAGAATGGCGCCAAATGCGCCGTTCTAGGCTGTTCTGGAACGACCTTCAAGGTACACGGCGCCGTCGATTTAGGGCCGGTGCTTACCGTCGCCCACGCTGACATTCCTCGCGAGGCGCCCGCGCCCTACGTGCCCAAGAATGGCCGCACGCGTCGCCTCAAAGAAGACGAGCGTCGCCTACAGCGCGAGTTAAAACGACGCAGTTTCTGGCAGAATCTCTGGCAGGGTCTTCTGCGCGCCATAAGACTATGGCCATCAGACCCATCCTGATTGACAAGCGCTCGCCGTTCGTCGGGGAGAGCTGCGCCCTCTGTAAAGAACCTTTTGCCCCAGGTGAAGAGATTATCCTCTGTCCGGAGGACGCGACGCGACACCACGTTCACTGCTGGCGCGCCAACGAGAACAGATGCGCGGCCTACGGGTGCAGCGGGCATGGCAGCGCGATTTCACGCACCACGGTCGTCGAGGATGACGAAGGTGAACAACCGGTCGCAGAGGGAGAGCTGATCGAAGAAGAAGCAGAACGCGATTCCAAGGTCAGGACGCTGCCAACTAGCAGTTTCAGCTGTGCCCAGAGCTGTCTCGTCGTGGCCATTGCCATTTCCATCATCATCTTCGCCGTCAGCTGCTTTGGCCTGTGGGCCATGCTCGACTATCTGTTCATTGAAATCCTTAATTGGCAATATCGGGGGCCGCTTTCCCACTCTCTGAATCTCTTGCCTATAATGGCGGCACACAGCGCTCATCTCTTGGTGCTGCTATAGTTGTTTAACTATCAGTTTATTCACGTCCGGGAGAAATCATGACCTCACATTACAGCAAGCTATTAAGTCGCGTTAACGAAATTCACGATCTGCAAAAAGCGGCGCAGCTCATGGGCTGGGATCGTCAAGTAATCATGCCCGAGGCAGGCGATGATATACGCATCAAACAGATCGCCACAGTGCGCCGCCTCGCCCATTCCATGTTCACAGATGATGGTTTTGGCGAGCTGATCGAGAGCGCAGCCGCCGAACTTGACGGCGCCAACTACGACAGTGATCAAGCCAGTCTTGTACGTTACCTACGCGTTACCTACGAAGAGGAGCGCTGCCTGCCGCCCGACTTCATATCTCGCCGAGCTGAAATAAGCGGCAAAGCATATCGCGTGTGGGTAAAAGCGCGCGAGGAAGATGATTTTGCGTCCTTTGCGCCCTGGCTGGAGCAAATCGTCGATCTTGGTCGCGAAATGGCCGAGTATTACGGCTACGAAGACAACCTCTATGACCCGCTGCTGAACCAGTATGAGCGCGGCGCTCGAACAGAGCAGGTGCGCGCC
>CAYSMQ010000222.1:5829-8113 GCA_964432035.1 uncultured Ardenticatenaceae bacterium | reverse complement strand
AAGTTTTTCTTGCGGCTCTTTTTTTATTGGCGAACGTGACGATCTCCAAAACGGGCGATGGTTGACAGCGCAATCGGTCTCGATCTATTATCCGTATAGACTTCGCCCTTCGCTTCACGCCTTCCTTATCCGTTAGATCACAGGATGTAACCGGTGGACCTTCCCCACATTCCGGAACGCTTCGTAACTTATCCGAGCTTTTTCCTCAACTTTGCCGCCGGACCTCGACAAACAAGAAAGCCCTCTTTATTTGATTAGTGACTTTCGGTGTTGCGCATTGGAGGACAGCAGTGAAACATAGAATCCTGTTTATCGCGCTTTTGTTCGCACTACTGCCGTTAACGCTTGTTCTTGTAGCCGCCGGCCCCGTGGCGCTGTTTGTGAACAGTGGGCAGCCTTTAAGCCCGTCGTTAACGAACCAGGTTGTCCTGGCAGACGTTGACGGTGATGATGACCTGGACGCCTTCCTGGCCAAGAGCACAAGTAACGAAGTCTGGTTTAACAACGGTGGAGCCGTGTTTACGGATAGCGGCCAATTACTTGGCGTTGATTCAAGTTATGGTGTTGCATTAGGTGATCTGGATGGGGATGACGACGTCGATGCCTTTGTCGCCAATCGTGGTGCGTTCGCCGGCGCGCCAGATCGCGTGTGGTTAAACGATGGGATGGGAGTTTTCAACGTCACAGCAGAGCCGCTCGGCGATCTCTCTAGTTACGACGTGGCGCTGGCCGACTTTGACGGTGATGACGACCTCGATGCATTTGTTGCTGCCTGTGGTGACGCTTTGCTGCCCCCTGTGAATGAGAATGCGTTGTGGCTAAACGATGGCCAGGCTTCATTCAAAAATGCTGGAATCGATTTTGGTGCGTTTTGCAGCAGCGCCGTCGCGGCGGCAGATCTAAATCATGACAGCCGAATTGACATCGTGGTAGGCAATGCCGGCTCGCCAAATCCCTCTCGCGGCGTGGAGATCTGGTTAAACACGACGGTTGTTACGCACACTGTGTCCTTCTCGAAAACTCAAGTCATCGACTTGACTTACAATATCGACGTAGCGATTGGCGATCTTAACCTAGATACACACCCGGACGTATTTATCGTCAATACGAGTGGACTCGGCAGTGTCCAACCAAACGCGGTCTGGTTCAATGATGGCACAGGTGCGTTCAGCGATTCCGGACAGTTATTGGGTAGTTTTTCCAGCGAGAGCGTCGCACTTGGAGACGTAGACGGGGATGACGACCTGGATGCAGTGGTGGGAAACGGCTCTTACCAGGGAGGACAGCCCAATCAGCTTTGGCTGAATGATGGAACTGGATCCTTCACCAACAGTAATCAGGCATTTGGGGTTCAGAATACGCTTGATACCACTTTAGGAGATCTTGATGGTGACCTGGATCTTGATTTGTTTGTGGCCAATGTGTCCATGGATGAGGTCTGGCTAAATACATCAGCCGATATAAACTATCTGTTCTACTTTCCCCTTATTGCTTCTGACTGAGATAAGAGAAACCGTCGGCAGCCGTCTATGTGGATGTCAAACTTGTCGATTCGCATGCCGTCCCCATAAACTGCGTCTGATCACCGAGCAACATCATGACCTACATCACTCTGTTGTCACAACTAAACAAAGCCAATCTTCCGTCCGCCGGCGGCAAAGGCGCCAACCTTGGCGAGTTAGTAGCAGCGGGATTTCCCGTTCCGCCCGGTTTCGTGCTGACGACGGATGCTTATGACGCGTTCGTGAACGAACACGGCTTGCAAGAACAGATTGTCGAGCTGGCGTCCCAGGGGTTGGCCGGCGACGCGCAGTCGACGCAAGAGGCCTCAGAAGCAATCAAACAGCGCTTTCTCTCCGCCGGTATGCCGCAGGCCGTTCAGGACGAACTACTATCAGCGTACGCTGATTTGATTGCCGAAGGCACAACGGCCGTGGCGGTACGCTCCTCGGCTACGGCCGAAGATCTGCCCTCAGCCAGCTTTGCCGGCCAGCAGGAAACCTTTCTCAACGTACGCGGCGAAGTGGCATTGCTGGATGCCGTGCAGCGCTGTTGGGCCAGCCTGTGGACGGCGCGGGCCATCGCCTACCGGGCGCGGCAGGGGATCGAGCCGGCAGAGGTTAGCATAGCGGTGGTTGTGCAGACCATGGTCGATGCCGAGGTGTCCGGCATTCTCTTTACGGCCAATCCCAACAGCGGTGCGCGCGACGAACTGCTCGTGGAGGCCGGTTTTGGCCTCGGCGAAGGGAGTGTGTCCGGCAGGGTGACGCCCGACAGGTTCCTG
>CAYSMQ010000222.1:0-5819 GCA_964432035.1 uncultured Ardenticatenaceae bacterium | reverse complement strand
GCGTTGCGCGGGTGTATATGCTCGTGGTGGCGTTTTTTGGGTTGGGCGTTGGGTTTGTGTCGTGACTGTTGACGCCCGCGCGTTTCCTGTTGAGCCGCGAAGGTCTGGAAGTGAAAAAAGCGACGCTGGGCGCCAAGGAGACGATGGTCATCGCCGGCGAGCAGGACACAGAAGGCACGTTCACGACGACGCGCGCCGTTCCCGCCGGCCGGCGTGTTGAGCCGGCGCTCTCCGGTGCACTGCTGAGCGAACTTGGGGCGCTGGGCGTTCGCGTGCAGGCGCACTTTGACGGCGTGCCGCAGGATATCGAGTGGGCCGTGAGCAACGGGCGCATCTGGTTGCTACAGGCGAGGCCCATCACCAACCTGCCCCCCGCTCCCTTGCGCGACGTCTCCTGGGATCCGCCCATTCCGGACACCGTGTGGATGCGCCGGCAAATAGTCGAGCACATGCCCGAGCCGCTCTCACCGCTCTTTGCCGAGCTTTACCTGGAGGAGGGGCTGGCGCAGGCGGTCGATCAGATTGGTACTTTCATGGTCAGTTCGGCCGATCTGGAGACGATGCTCCACGAAATGTTGCCGCATGAGTTTGCACAGACAGTCAACGGCTATGCTTATAGCATCGGCAGCGTCGACTTTAGAGCGCGGCACATGCCCCTGATGTTGCGCATCTATACCCGAGCGCTGCCCCGTCTTCTGCGCGAGGGCGTCGCCTACTGGCGCGACATGGGAGTGCCCGGTTACGTGTCGACCATTGAACGCTGGCAAGCCGTAGCGTCGGACGAGGCCAGCGATGAAACGCTGCTCCGCGGCATGCGCGTGCTGGCCGCGGCCGACGGCGGTTACTGGTTCGCGGCGTCGATTCCGCTGGCCATGGCCCGTGTTAGCGACTCGCTGCTCGACAGTTTCCTAAAGGAAGTAGCGGACGGCACAGTGACAGTTTCCGAGACGGCGCCGCGTCCTTCCAGCGCGCCCTATCTGCGCGGCTTTCCCTCCAAAGCCATGGATGCTCAGGCAGCGTTGGAAGACATTGCCGCACAAATTCGTGACTCCGACGCGCTACGCGACGTTGTGCAGCGCACGCCGGCTAACAGGTTGCTCGACAGGCTGGCGGCGCACCCCGAAGGTCAAGCGGTGCTGGATAGCTTACACAAGTACCTGGACACTTATGGCCACCAAATCTACAATCTCGACTTCGCCGTGCCCACGCAGGTTGACGATCCGCTGCCGGTGCTGATGAGCCTCAGAACCGCCGTCGAGCAGCCGGAAAGCGATGCGCGGGCCCGCCAACGGGAAATGGCGCGGGCGCGCGAAGCGCTGACACATGAAACAGACCAGTCGCTCAATCCGCTGCTGCGACCGATCTTTCACCGCCTGCTGCGCTGGGCGCAACAGAACGCGCCCTACCGCGATGAGGCGCTCTTTTATGTGGGCGCAGGCTGGCCCACGTTGCGACGGCTGGCGCTGGAGCTGGGACGGCGACTCGCCGAGTGCGGCTCGCTGCAGGCGCCTGACGACGTCTTCTTTCTGCGAACTGCCGAATTGGAAACGGCGATGGCTGCTCGCGCGGACGGCGTGAGCCGCCCGGGATTGGCGCAGTTGGCGCAGGAACGGCGCACATTGCGCGAGGCGCGCAAGCGGCTGGACCCGCCGCTCGCGGTGCCGCCGGACGGAACGCTGCAGATCGGGCCCTTGCGCCTGAAGATGTTCGAGCCACAGCCCGAGGGCGCGCAGCCAGACGGCCCCATCCTCAGCGGGTTCGCCGTCAGTCCCGGTCGCGTCACCGCCGAGGCCAGCGTGATCCACTCGCCGGAACAGTTCGACCAGATGCGCCCGGACACCATCCTCGTCTGCCGCACGACGACGCCGGCCTGGACGCCGCTCTTTTCACAG
This sequence comes from uncultured Ardenticatenaceae bacterium, assembly GCA_964432035.1. GTDB lineage: Bacteria > Chloroflexota > Anaerolineae > Promineifilales > Promineifilaceae > JAAYYY01. The sequence goes on along the minus strand of CAYSMQ010000222.1, from coordinate 3,927 downwards.
GCCAGGGGTCTGGTCACAGACATCGGCGGCGCGCTGGCCCACGGCTCCATCGTGGCCCGCGAGTATGGCATCCCCGCGGTGATGGGCACAGGCAACGCCACAGCGCGCATCAAGAGCGGTCAGCGCATTCAGATCGACGGCGATAGCGGGACGGTGACGTTGGTGGATGAGGTGCAGGCGGAAGCGCCGCCGGGCTCAGCGGAAGCCGAGGGTCGTGGGCCGAGTAAGGCGTTGGTGGCTTTGGTGGTTGGGGTTGTTGTGGGGTTGGTGGTTTGGTGGAGGAGGTGGGGGCGTTAAACCCAAAATTGCACCCCCCATTCCCCATCAGCTATAATACCCCTCACGCGTCGCGCGCACATTCACGTAGTCCAAAAACCTTAGCAAGTCAACAACTTTCGTGTTATGGGTATAACACTTAACGACACGCGCATTTTGCGTGGGATGGAACGGCAGTTTGAAGAGCGGCAGTATCGCATTTTGGCGGGGGACCGGCCTGTGGGTTGGAAGGTGGGCTTTGGCTCAGAGTCGGCGATGGAGAAGCTGGATACTGAAGCGCCATTGGTCGGTTATCTGATGCAGAGCGCAGTTCTGCCGTCGCAGGAGACGGTGTTCGTCACCGACTGGCTGAATGCGGCCGTGGAGCCGGAAATAGCGCTCTTTCTGGGCGACGATCTGCGCGCAGGGGCCGACCGGCCCACGACGCGGGCGGCGATTGCCGGCGTAGCGCCGGCTATAGAGCTGGCGGACGTCAATCTGGTGACGAGTCCCGATACGGTGGAGGAGATTCTCGCCGCCAACGTCTTTAACCGCCACGTGATCGTGGGCGAGCCGGATATGGAGCGCGCGGGCTGTAACCTGGATGGGCTGGTGGGCCACGTCTATCGCGATGATCGCCAAATCGCCGAGGTGACGGACCTGGAGGAGCTGACCGGCGACCTGCTGGATATCGTGCGCCACGTGGCGGACGTGTTGGGCGCTTTTGAAAAGCGATTGCGCGCCGGTGAGTTCTTGATAATGGGGTCTGTTATCCCGCCGCTGTGGGTCACGAAACCGGAAGAGATTCGCTACAGTCTCGATCCCCTGCAACCCCTTTCCGTGCAGCTGAAAACGCGCTAACGGGGCTCCAATAGGCGTGGGGGCCATTGCCCGTTATAATCAAACGATTGCAAACAATGAGAAGAAGTGGAGTGCTTTTTGCATGAGTGATAACAACGAGACTGTCTCGCATTTTATCCGCACCATCGTGGAGGAGGACGTCGCCAGCGGCAAGTATGACGGGCGCGTGCACACGCGTTTTCCGCCTGAGCCCAACGGCTATCTGCACATCGGCCATTCCAAAGCGATCTTGCTCAACGCCGGGCTGGCGGAAGATTACGGCGGCAAGTTTAACCTGCGTTTTGACGACACCAACCCCTTAAGAGAAGAGCAGGAATACATTGACGCCATCATCGAAGACGTGCGCTGGTTAGGCGCCGACTGGGAAGATCGCCTCCTTTACGCCTCAGACTATTTCGAACAGCTTTACGAGTGGGCCGTGCAGCTCATTAAGGACGGCAAGGCCTACGTCGACGATTTGAGCGCGGATGAGATTCGCGACTATCGAGGCACGCTGACGGAGCCGGGCAAGAACAGCCCTTATCGCGATCGCTCCGTGGAGGAGAACCTGGATCTATTCGAGCGTATGCGAGCGGGCGAATTCCCCGACGGCTCGCGCGTATTGCGGGCCAAGATTGACATGTCCTCGCCCAATATCAACATGCGGGATCCGGTCATGTACCGCATTCTGCACGCCGAACACCCGCGCACCGGCGACCGCTGGTGCATTTACCCGCTCTATGATTGGGCCCACGGACAGTCGGATTCCATCGAAGGCATCACGCACTCGCTGTGTACGCTGGAGTTTGAAGATCACCGCCCGCTCTACAACTGGTTCCTGGAGCAGCTGGACATTTACCACCCGCAGCAGATCGAATTCGCGCGGCTGAATATTTCTTATACGCTGATGAGCAAGCGCAAGTTGCGCACGCTTGTCGAGGAAGGCATTGTGGACGGCTGGGACGACCCGCGCATGCCGACGCTTGCCGCCTATCGACGCCGTGGCTACACGCCGCGCGCCCTGCGCAACTTCAACGAGATGATCGGCGTCTCCAAAGCTAACAGCGTCGTGGATATCGCCATGTTGGAACACGCCATTCGTGACGACCTCAACGAGCGCGCGCCGCGCGGCTTCGCCGTGCTGGAGCCGCTGAAAGTCGTGTTGGAGAACTATCCCGAAGACAAAGTGGAGTGGTTCGAGGTGCCCAACCACCCGGGCGACGACAGCATGGGCACGCGCCAGATGCCGTTTACGCGCGAGCTATACATCGAGCAAGAAGATTTCATGGAAGATCCGCCGCGCAAGTTCTTCCGGCTGTCGCCCGGAGAGGAAGTGCGGCTGTACGGCGCCTATTACATCACCTGCGACGAGGCGGTCAAGGATGAGGACGGCAACGTGGTCGAGCTGCGCTGCCACATCGATCCTGAGTCTCGCGGTGGCTCCACACCGGACGGGCGGCGCGTGAAAGGCACGCTGCACTGGGTGTCGGCGCCACACGCCATCGACGCCGAGGTGCGCCTCTATGAAACCTTGTTCCTGGAAGAAGATCCCGCCGCCCATGACGATTTCCACGAGATACTCAATCCGGAATCGCTGATCGTGCTACAGGACGCCAAGCTGGAGCCATCCCTGGCAGAAGCCGAAGCCGGCAACCCCTACCAGTTCATGCGCAAGGGGTATTTTGTCGTGGACAGCAAGGATTCGTCGCCGGACCATCTGGTGTTCAACTTGACCGTCTCCATGCGCGATACCTGGGCCAAAATTCGCAAAAAGCAGAAAGGAAAGTAGCTTCGAAGAAAACGCATGGACTGGCACGTCGAGACCGTTGATGCAACACTACAAGAATTAGAGACTCGCCTCGATAGCGGCCTCACAGACGAGGCCGTTGCCGCGCGATTGGCGCGTTACGGGCCCAACGAGCTGGTAGAAACGGGCGGGAAGCCGCCGTGGCGCATCTTGTGGGAGCAGGTGTCCAGCACAATGGTGCTGATCCTGATCGCCGCCGCGATCGTCGCGGCGCTGCTGAGCAAGACGCCGGAATCGGTGGCCATTTCGGCCATCGTCGTTCTTTTTGCCGTACTGGGCTTCGTGCAAGAGTACCGCGCCGAGCAGGCCATGGCGGCTCTGAAAAAGTTGGCGGCGCCCATCGTGCGCGCGCGGCGCAACGGGCGGTTGGTAGAGATTGCCGCTCAACAGCTGGTGCCCGGCGACGTGGTGCTGCTGGAGGCCGGCAGCGCCGTGCCCGCCGACTCCAGGCTGGTGGAGAGCGCCAACTTGCGGGTGCAGGAGGCAGCGTTGACCGGGGAGTCGGAGCCGGTGGAGAAACACACGGACCCCTTGCCCCACGCCGACGTGACGCTGGGCGACCGGCGCAACATGGTCTACATGGGCACGGCCGTCACCTACGGGCGCGGCGTGGCTGTGGTCACCGGCACGAGTATGGAGACGGAGCTGGGCCACATCGCATCCCTGATTCAGGACGTAGCGCCCGAAGAAACGCCATTGCAGCGGCAATTGGACAGCGTGGGCAAGAAGCTGGCGCTGTTTGGCGTGGTCGTGGCGACCCTGGTGCTGGTCATCGGCGTCTTCCGAGGCGAGAGCGTGGACGAGATGTTTCTGACGGCGGTCAGTGTGGCCGTCGCCGTCGTTCCCGAAGGGCTTCCCGCGGTCGTCACTATTACGTTGGCTCTGGGCGCGCAACGCATGCTGCGACGGCGGGCGCTCGTTCGCAAATTGCCAGCGGGGGAGACGCTGGGCTCGGTAACCGTGATCTGCTCGGACAAGACGGGCACGCTGACCGAGAATCGCATGACGGTGACGGTCATCGACGT
>CAYSMQ010000221.1:0-8114 GCA_964432035.1 uncultured Ardenticatenaceae bacterium | reverse complement strand
CGGGGCGAGTTACTGATTGTAGCATGCCGCTCGGGGCGGCGATTGGCGCGGCGTATTGTGGCGCAGTATGAGGGGCTGGCGACGCAGGAGGGGGCCACGGGCGACGGGAGCGACGGCGATGGGGAAAGGGTACTAATTGTTGAAGGTATCGACTCGCGATTTTCGGATTCGGAAACGAGCGTGCAGCTGCCGCAAGACGTGAGCGGGCGGGACGTGTTTATCGTACAGGCGTTACACGACCCGACGTCCGAGCGCAGCATTGACGATAATTACACGGCGTTGCTAATTGCGGTGCGCGCCTGCCGGGAGTGGGGGGCTAACCAGGTGACGGCTGTGCTGCCCTACCTGGCTTACGCGCGCCAGGATAAGCCGGCACCGGGCCGGCGAGAGCCGACGACGGCGAAGCTGATGGCGGACCTGGCGATTACGGCGGGCATCGACCGCCTGGTGACGTGGCACCCGCACTTGCGGCAGATTCACGGCTTTTACGGCAAGACGCCGGTGATCGCTGTGGATTCGCTGGCGCTTTTTTTGCACGAATTCGAGCGTTTTCGGGGGCGGGAGGATGTGATTGCGGTGTCGCCGGATGCCGGGGCCTTGAAGTTTGTGTCGCGGTTTGCGCGGGCGTTGGATCTGCCCAGCGCCACTGGATCGAAGGTGCGCCCACGGCCGGAGGAGGCGGAGATTTCTGAGCTGATGGGCAATGTGGCGGGCAAGCGGACGGCGATCGTGTTGGACGATATGATCAGCAGCGGGGGCACGATGGTTGCGGTGGTGGAAGCGTTGTATGAGCAGGCGGCGTTGGAGAGGGTTTTTGTGGCTGCATCACACAACCTGTGCCTGGAGGCGGCGCGCGAGCGCTTGCTGGCGCTGCACGAGCGGTTTGGCGTGGCAGAGGTGCTGGTGACGAATACGATCCCGCAGACGGAGGCGTTCAGGGCGCTGCCATTTGTGCGGGTGTTGGACGTGGCGGGTGTGCTGGCACAGATCATTTATCGCGTGCACCACAACCAGGCGCTGGGCGAGCTGTTGGGCGAGACGGGGATTGCGGACACGAAGGCGGCGGGAGGCAGGTAACGATGGCTTTGTTTAGAGATCGCAAGGATGCGGGTCGCAAGCTGGCGGAGCAGTTGTCGCAGTATGCGGAAGATGAGCGTTTGTTGGTTCTGGGCCTGCCCCGCGGTGGTGTGCCGGTGGCTTACGAGGTAGCCAGGGCGCTGGGGGCCGAGCTGGACATTTTCCTGGTGCGCAAGCTGGGCGTGCCGGGCCGCGAGGAGCTGGCGATGGGAGCCATTGCCAGCGGCGGCGTGCGCGTGCTGAACGACACGGTGGTGGATGCGCTGGATGTCCCGAAACGGATCATCGACGCTGTGGCGGCAAAGGAGCAAGAGGAACTGGAGCGGCGCGAGCGCGCTTATCGCGGTGACCGCCCGCCACCACCGATGGCGGGGCGCACGGTGATTTTGGTGGACGACGGGCTGGCGACGGGCGCCAGTATGCGGGCGGCGGTGGTGGGGTTGCGCGCGCAGAATCCGGGCAAGATTGTGGCGGCGGTGCCTACGGCGGCGCCGGATACGTGTGAGATGATTGAGGGAGAGGTGGATGAGATGGTGTGCGCGGCAACGCCGCAGCCGTTTTTCGGGGTGGGGCACTGGTATCGGGATTTTTCGCAGACGACGGATGACGAGGTGCGGGCGTTGTTGGAAGCGTGAACGCGCATTGAGAGGATGAAAAAGGGATGGATAGGCAACGAGCGTGGTGGATTCCAATTGCGGGTGGGTTGGTTTTTGCGATTGTGGGCATCGCCCTCGACTTCTTGTTTTCGGAAGATCCTTCAGTCATGCGCGGCATCGTGGGCGGGATCGCCTTTGCGGTGACGTGGATTGTCCTGTCACGACTGCGCCGTTCGGACGAGAGCGACGAGTAAAGGGTGCAGGTTGTGGGGGATAGACTCTATTGTCCCGCCGTATGTGTCTTATTATGATGTTATCAGGCGGAATGCCGACACAGGTTGCCGTTCTGCCGAATTGTCAAGTGTGATTAGCAACGGAGGAAACAGGATATGTGGGAAGAATTCAGGGAATTCATTGCACGGGGGAATGTGCTCGACCTGGCGGTGGCGGTGATTCTTGGCGTGGCATTTGGCGCTATTGTTACCTCGCTCGTGGACGACATTATCATGCCGCTGATCGGCATTATCCTGGGCGGGATTGATTTCTCAGGGCTGGCGCTGGAGGTGCAGGAGGCGACGTTGACGTACGGCAATTTCATTCAGGCGCTGATTAATTTCCTGATCATTGCCTTTGTCATCTTCATGCTGGTGCGCTTTGCGAAGCGTTTCGAGAAGGAAGAGGAGCCGGAGCCGGTGGCGCTGACGGCGGAGGAGGAGTTGCTGACGGAAATACGGGATTTGCTGCGGGCTAATTTGGAACGTTAAGGGTGTGATGAACGGTCGGAAGTAAAAGGGATCGCGGCTACGGTCACCACCGTAGCCGCGATTTCTGTATGGTGAGCGCGGTAACGGAATCGTAGCTACTTAACGGGGAGGAGGGGGCATTGGAAATAGGCGCCCGTCTCGGAAATAGTGACGTCGCCAGACTCGATCAGCGGTTCCAGGTCGGCAAAGGATGTGATCAGCTGCGGTTCGACGTTCCATGTAGCACTATACTCGATCCAGCGACCGCCGTTATAGGCCGTGTTGCCGGGGGCAGCCTCGGCAACGGCCAACTGCCCTTCTACACCGTTGGTGAATTTGTAGAGGCCATCAAAAGACTGGGAGTTGTTCTCGTTTGGCGGCGGCAGATCGCTGTTGCCTTTGGTGCCCCACGCCTGACCGTCGGCGTAGATCGCGGGCCCGAAATTAGGACCGGCAGCAAAGGCGGGAACGGCGGCAAGAACTAAGAGCAGGGCAACGAACAGTAGCGCAATAGTTTTCTTTTTCATTATGACTCTCCTACACTTGTATGCCCAGAAGTGAGGAGGCACAGCGCATAACGCTGGCTCCTGGGCAAGGGATCTTCGAACGTCAGCGATTCGCGAATCTGCGTTTAGTATAGGAGTTGGGTATTGCGAAAGGGTTACAGCCGGATTACGTTATTCTTAATATTTGGGATGTAGGAAAAGGGTGAGGGGGCAACGGGGGATCACGGATCGTAAGGCCACCCGGTGGTTCCTTTGTAGGATGGAGGAAAGAGGAGCAGGGCGGGTGGCCTTAACGACACTTCTGCCGCGAAGGGCAGTTATATTATACAACGAAGAAGTTCAGAAAATGTTACAAGAATGGCAGCGCGCCGGGATTTTGCTCCTCATTTCTTTGCTCCCTACGTTATAGAATTGGGAAGAAAGTGTAATAGTTTGTGTAATGATTGGCGTGCATAATGAAGACTGTTCGCAGGATTAGGGAATAACGAGATGGAATTGAACATTGTAGCAAATCAAAGCACGGGTTCTGAGCAGGGTCGGCGGCGACGCGTGCCCAGGACCCTATTGTTGCTTGTGGAGCTGCTTGCCGTTGCCGGCCTTTTGCTGGCGGCAGGACACCTGTGGCAGGTGCGGCAGGGCTTGCATGAGGATCTGAGAGTGGCGCAGGAAGTGGAAGCTGCGATTCAGAGCGCCGCAGCGATACCCGGAGCAGGTGAACAGCCGGCCGGCGAGCGGGCCATTGATGCAGATAGCGGGCCTTACGTTTCCGGTGCGTCGTGGCAGGCGTCTCCAATGAACCGTGAAATTCACCGGCTGCCGGTGTTGTGGTTATTGGCGGGAGCTGATGATGGATCGTAATAATCTTAGAGGACGGCTAGTACTTTGGGTGTTCGGGGCGCTGTTTGCGCTGTTTTGGCTGTTGTTGTTGAGACTAGCCCTGACAGGGCGGCAGCGGCAGGAAAAGGAAAAGGCGTCAGCTTCAGCAAAGGTGGCAAACGAGAAGCCTTCTGTAAAAGTGCGAACGCCCGCGCCGGACCGGCGACGCCGGGTTAAGAAAGCCGGTGAGCGCAAGAGAAAGAGTACAGGTGCGATGCGGCAGCGTTTTGGAGTAGAAACGGTTTTGTTAGCCGTGGAAGTGGGCGCCATTGTGCTGCTCCTCGTGGTTGGACTTTCGCTGTGGCAGACCAGACGGGATCTGAACGATGTCTATCGTAGCTTGCAAAAAAGTGATCCGCGCGCATTGCCCACCCTGATGGCTGCGGCGAATCCAGGAATGGACGCGCAACAGGTGGCACAGTCACAAGCAGCAAATGGCGTCAACCTGCCGGTGTTGCCAACACCTTATCCCACGGTGACGCCGGCCGCGCACGCGGCGATATCGGCCTCGCCGTCGCCAGAAAAGGCAGCGGGTGAAGCGGCCGATGAAGTGACGCCTGGTCAGAGCGCGAAATTGAAGGCAGAGCAAGCACCGGCGTCGCAGCAGGATGGCGCAGCCTCGTTGTCGACAATTGCTTTCGGAATGACAGATGTCGCGGCAAAACGGGTGCAAGAGACTGGGCAGCCGCGCCGGTTACAAATTCCAGCGATTGCCGTCGATAGTTTTATCTATCAGGATTATGGTGAGGATTGGCTAAAGTTGGGCGTGGTACAGGTGGGCGAACTGGTGGCGGCGGGCGCGCCCGGCAACCTGGTCCTAGCGGGCCACAATGATGTATATGGTGAGGTGTTTCGCGACCTGGATGAGTTGGAAGCGGGACATGATATCTTTGTCCACGCCGACAGTACCACCTACAAGTATCGCGTGCGAGAGATGTTGATTGTGAATCCAGACGACGTTTGGGTGACATTGCCGACGTCCACGCCGACGCTGACCCTGGTGTCTTGCTATCCGTATCTTGTGGGCACGCACCGCATTGTTGTGTTTGCAGACCTCGTTCCCTGAAACACGCCTGACCCGATGGTCACGTTGACGCTGATTGTGGCGAGACGTAGAGAAATATTGGTGGCTATGAATCCAATGCCGCCCGAATGTAAAGGAGTTAAGAATGGCCCGAATACTGGCAATTGACGACGATGAAAACACCTGTGCACTGGTCGAAGCTGCCCTGGGTAGACGTGGGTACGAGGTGCGGACGGCGATGAGTGGGGTGCAAGGGCTCAAAGTGTTGCAGGAGTTTAAGCCGGATGCCCTCATCATCGACAAGATGATGCCGGGCATGGACGGATATGAGCTGGTGCGTCGCATCCGCCAGGATGTGCAGTATGGGGCCTTGCCGATTCTTATTCTGACGGCAGAAGCGGACCTGGAAGGGAAGGTGCACGCCTTCGACGTGGGGGCCGACGATTATCTCAATAAGCCGTTTGCGCCAGATGAGCTGGTAGCGCGTATGGCAGCGCTGCTGCGTCGCGCGCACGCCTCTAACGGTAGCGCGCCGGATTTTGGCGCCGGGCGCACGCCGCGGGTCATCGCCGTGCACGCCTTGCGCGGCGGCATCGGCTCGACGACGTTGGCTGTGAACCTGGCGGTGGCGCTGCGCAATTTATGGGGCGCGCCGACGCTGTTGTCGGACCTGGTGTTGCTGTCGGGTCACGTGAGTTTGTTTCTGGATAAGCGTGTGAAACACACTTGGGCCTCGCTGGAGGGCTACTCGCTGGAGGAAATCGACGACCAGGTGATGCGTAGCCTCGTGCATGATTACGAAAATGGTCTGGACTTTATCGCCGCGCCAGAGAGCCCGCGCGAGGCGGAGCTGGTGCGCCGCGAGGCGGTAGCGGCGGGTCTGAACCTGTTGAAACCGACTTATGACTATATCGTGGTGGACCTGCCGCACGATTTTGGTGAGGTGTCGCTGGAGATATTGGACCAGGCGGACGTGATCCTGACGCTGGTGGCGCCGGAGCTGGCGTCGTTGCGCGCGGCGTCGCTGACCATCGATACTTATGACAAGCTGGATTACGATCTGGATAAAGTGCAGCTGGTGTTGAACCGGCCGTTCGCCGAGGAGGGGCTGGTGCCTATGGACATCTTCCGGGCGCTAAAGCATCGTATTGCGGTGGAGCTGCCGCACGCCGGCGGGCGCTGCGTACAGGCCATCAACAATGGCGAGCCGCTGATGAACGGGCGGCCCGAACACGCGTTTTCAGAGACGCTGGAGGACTACGCGTTTGAGATTAGCAAGTCTGCGCACCGCGAATTTCCGCCCATCGTGCCCACGACGGCCTGGCGGCGAGTGCAGGAGCGGCGCAGCCCGAAGAAGCTGTTGAAGCGAATGGGACGTATATTTCAATAGCGATGGGGCGAGGTTTATCGCCGACGGGGCGGGGCGCTTGTTTGCAGGGAATCGAGCAGCGTTTGTACGGCGCGGGCTACGTCGTCGACGGCGGCGTTGAACGCTTCTTCGTTGGCGCGGGAGGGTTTGCGGTAGCCACTCACCTTACGCACGAACTGCACCGCAGCGTCGCGTACTTCTTCTTCGGTGGCGCGGGGTTCTAGGTGGTAGAGGGTTTTGATGTTGCGGCACATGGCGGCATTCCTTATCTTTTTCTACATTCCATGCCCCCCACCCACATAAATCGTCTGCCCTGAAATCCAGTCGGCCTGGACGGAGGCGAGGAAGAGGACGGCGTTGGCGATGTCCTGGGGGACGCCGAGGCGAGCGGCGGGGATGGTGGGCAGGAGGGTTTCTTCCAGTTCAGGGGTGATCCAGCCGGTTTGCACAGGGCCGGGGAGGATGCTGTTGGCGGTAATGCCGAAACGGCCCAGCTCGACGGCGGCGCTGCGGGTGTAGCCTTCGAGGGCCAGCTTGCCGGCGCCGTAGCTGACTTCGGAAGGAAAGGTGTAAGAGCCGGCGGTGCTGATGTTGACGATGCGGCCCCATTCTGCGCCGCGGGCGACGTGGCGGCGGGCAAATTGGGCCATGATGAGGGCGGCGGCGCGCACGTTGACGGCGAAGATGCGGTCGAAGGCGGCGTCGTTGAACGGTTGCGGGCGGGCGGTCCACACTTCGACGGCTTTGTTGGCCATCTCTTCGTCGCCGGGGATGAAGCTGTCGGCTTCCCAGTAGGCGGCGTTGTTGACGACGATTTGCACGGAGCCCAGGGCCCCTTCGGCGGCGTCGAAGAGGCTGGGAACGAAGTGGGGTTGGGAGAGGTCGCCTTCCAGGCCGGCGGCATCTGCACCGGTTTCGCGGATTGAATGAAGCACTTCGTCGAGCGGTTTGCGGCCCTGGCGGTTGTAGAAGGTTTCGCCGGGTTGGTCGGCGCTCTCGTCTGCGTCTGCTTGGGGCTTGCCGCCTTTCCAGGCGCCGCGGTAGCCGTGCAGGAAGACGCGGGCGCCTTGCTCGGCGAGGGTGCGGGCGATGGCGGCGCCGATGCCGTGGGGGTTGTTAGCGCCGGTGATGAGGGCGACTTTGTTTTGGAGGGCGGGGTCGATCATGGGGGGATTATAGCGGAATGGGCCGTGGACGGCAGACGACTGTTGAGTGTGGAGTGTAGCATGTAGAGTGTGGTTCGTGGTCTGCGGTCGATTTTTTGCGTCGATGGGGTATGATCGCGCTTTCGATAGTTTGAAGCATAGAGGTATTTTTAGTGAAGCAAGGGAATGAACATCGCTATACGTTGAGCAATCATACGTTCAGGCCGGGGGTGACGGCGCCAGAGGATGCGGGGGAGGGCGCTTTCTGGTTTGCATTTCGCGGCAACGAGTTGCTGGTGACGATGCAGGAGAATGGTGAGGAAGGGAGCGGGATGCCGGCGAGCGACCCGGACACGGCGGGGGCCATGGCGCCGTGGGCGCCGTCGTTGCATACGCTGGGCCTGAAGCCGGTGCGCACGCAGTATCTGGGCACGCTGGACGAGCGGGCGTGTTTTTCGGCGGAGCTAGCGGAGGAGGCGAGCGCGCCGCCGGGTATGAAGCTGGTGGATTTGCGCCGCCTGTATGGGTTGTTGGACGAGGATTTCTTCTGGATTGCGGGGCGGGCGGTGCAGATTGTGGCCTGGGACCGCACGCACCAGTTCTGCAGCGTGTGCGCGACACCGGTGGAGGCCAAGGAGAATGAGCGGGTGAAGGTGTGCCCGGCGTGCGGGCATAGCAGCTATCCGCGTCTCTCTCCGGCGATTATCGTAGCCGTAACGCGAGGCGACCGGTTGCTGCTGGCGCGCTCGCACCGCCATCCGCCGGGCCGTTTTAGCGT
>CAYSMQ010000220.1:0-8137 GCA_964432035.1 uncultured Ardenticatenaceae bacterium | reverse complement strand
GCACGCCGTCATGACCGCGAATGAACTCGGTGTGCGTCGCTCCACGCACCATGCCCAGCGCTTTCATTAGACGCTCGTTGAGCGCCAGCAATTCCTCAGTCTCGTCGTCACCATACGCCAACGTGCGCGTGATGAATACGCCACCCTCGTGCGCCACGTTCATGGGCGGAGCGCCATAGCCGTGTGCTACCGAAAATACCACGTCGCCCTCCGACACAATGCCATCGACGTGGTAGACGTCACCCGGCACGTACTGTTCCAACAGGAAGAAGGACTGCTCATCGCCAAGTTGATCCAGCCGCCGCCACAGTTCCTCTTGCTCATGAATCTTCTTGATACCCATAGCGCCTGCCTCGGAACGGGGCTTCAGGACCCACGGCGGCGGCACGCGCTCCATGAACTCGCGTATGCGATCATAGTTGAAGATGGGTACGAACGCTGGCACCGGGATCCCAGCTGCCTTTGCCGCCACGCGCATTGCAAGTTTGTCGCGGAAGTGGCGCACCAGCGTCTCGCCGATGCCCGGCAGGCGCAAGTGCTCGCGGAGGCTGGCTGCCGTTTCCACGTCGTAGTCGTCCAGTGGCACGATGCGATCGATACGCCGGCTCCGGGCCAGGTAACTGACGCCATAGAGTATATCGGGGCGCCGGGTCAGATCGGGCATGAAATGACGCTCGTCGATGCTATCGTCGGGCCAATCCTCGGCCTGCAACGTCTCCTTAGCCAGCAAGATGACGTGACAGTCCAATTCCTTCGCCTTGCGTAAGAAATCTGCGCCCTTGTAATAGCTTGCCAGGCACAAGATGGTCACCGGTTCTTTTTCGGTCATGTTCTGTTCCTTATACGATGGCGCGCCCAAGCGCGACATCACCACTAGCGTCGCGCCACGACAAATGTGGGCACCGAAGAGCCGCCGCCCGCCGTCACATTGAGCAGCGGATCCGTTCCCAGACGTGTCAGACAGCCATCGACATACTCGCCGTAGAAGATAAACGGCGCCGTATCCAACATGCGGTCATATATCCTTAACTGCCCGTCGACGACGCTGGGGTACGGTTCTTTAGGGATTGTAACCTTCTCCTGCACGACGTGAGGGCTCTGCAGGGCTTTTCGCACGGCAGCCTCCCAGTCGCTGCTGTCTGCCAGCCAACCCAGTACGATGCCATGGCCTCCATAGTCGTCATTTGGCTTCAAGACCATGCGGTCCTTGTTCTCCAGGATGAAGGGGATAAGATCGACCTTTTTCTCGTCGTCGCCAACCGTCGTATTCCGTTCGGCGTCCGTGCGCGTCCAGGGGATATGTGTGCGGATCGCCTGGCGTTCCTCGTCGCTGAAGAGGTGCGCGTTGCGCTCGTCGCTCAGCACAGCCAGGCTTGCTTTTTTGTACAGGAGCTTACAGCGGAAAGGGTTCACCATGCACACTATGCCGTCTCGCACCGCGCGCACGACGGCATGGTCCAGCCCCCCTTGTTCCACCAGCTCTGTAATCAGGATGCGCTTGTAAATGAGGTTGACGTGGAAATCGCCCACGTACAGACCGCCGTTCCGGTACGCCATCTCTTGCGGCGTACAAATAATGCACTCCAGACCTTGCGAACGGAAGTACTCCATAAACAGCCGAAACTCACTATAAGTTGGAACGTCATCCCAATCGAGAATGGCCAATCGCGGCGTGGCGCTTCGTCCGCCCCAATGGCGAAACGCATCCAGCAGGGCGTGCATGACCCGGTAGCGCGTTGGCAGTGAACGGATCTCATAGTTGTGAAGAAACTCGCGGGTGATGGGCAGCCCGTAGAACACCTCGGAAAGGACGTCGTTATAGGCCGATGCGGCAGGCACTTCCGCGTTGTATTCTGTAAAACAAAGTGTGTCGTTGCCCGTCAGGTAGAAGGCATCCAGGCGCGAGACGGGCGTTGGGTAGGGATAGCCGGGATCTACCTCAAGGAGTGATTCTTCCCAGGGGAAGAGTCCGAATTGTGCGCGGATTTCGGAGTCTTCTATTGCGGCGCGAAAACTCTTGTCAAAGGCGCTCAGGAGCGGGCGGATGGTTGTTTGCAGATACCGGTACTGGGGATAGGTTAGAAAGCGCGGGCGCAGCACGGTGCACAGTGGGCGCGAGCCGAAGAAGAGACCCTGGTGGCGAAGCTGTGCGTCCAACTGCTCCTGTGATTCGAGCGCCAGCTCTGGCGTTAGCAGGTCGTGGTAGGTCTGGATGGCGTCCTGCAATCCCATGTTCTTACCTTCTGCTGCCCGTAAGTGGGGTAATAGCGGTCAGTCTAGAAAAAGTCATTCCAGCGCGTGGATTGTAGCTGCGGGCGTGGGTTAAGGGCCATGTCAATGGCCATGTCGGCCATCGCCTTCACCACCCACTCAAAGTAGTGTGGTGTTAAGGAGTAGATATCCATATCTGGCGCCGGATTCATAAAGTCGATGGCGTAAGGCTCCCCATCGTGCACCGCCCATTCCACGGTATTCATATCATAACCCAGCGCCTTAACCAGTTTCAGCGAATCGTCGACGATGCGTTGGCCCAGTTCTGGGGATAGATGGTCGTGCTCAACGTAATATTTGCGTTCTCCCGGATCGTATTTCATGGGCAGCACCTTTTCCTGGCCCAGACACATGCAGCGCACGTAATGATCCCAGTGAATGAACTCTTGCAAGACCATTGTCAAGAGACCACTCTGGTCGTAACTGTCCAGCAGTTCCTGCCGGGAATGACAGATGTACACCTCCTTCCATCCACCTCCATGCGCGTCCTTTAACACGCAGGGCAACCCAATGTAATCCAGAAGCGCATCCCAATCCACGAATTCAAGATTGCGCAAGCTATCGGGGTGTACGATGCCGGGAACGTATTCTTTGTTTGGCAAAACGACCGTCTTGGGGCTGGCGACGCCTAGCTTCGTTGCTAACGAGGCTTCAAAGAACTTATCGTCTGCCGTCCACATGAACGGATTGTTTACAACCGTGGCTCCTTGTAAGACGGCGTTCTTTAGATAGCTGCGGTAGTAGGGCACCTCGTGCGAGATACGGTCGATGATCACCGCATAGGGACATGGTTCGTTCATCGGGGTACCGGACAGCTTCACGTACTCTGCAACGACCCCTTCGTCGCGACTGTTTACCTCTTCAATGAACGCTGGTGGGAAAGACCACTCACGACCGACCAACAATCCAACCTTGCGCACCATCATTCCTCCATTAATCTGCGCCGTCAATGTAGTGATGCAGCATTTCCTGCCAGTAGGGCCAGTCATGCCGCCACCCATCCCAAACGCGTAACGCGTGCCAAATATCCTTTTCCCAGAGCGTATGCGAAAAAGCGCGATTATTTTCCACCAGCGCGTCATCGCGGCCCACGGCCAGAACTATTTCTAGATTGCGCAACGCCTGCAAACGGCGCTCGTCGTGTTCATGTACAATGTAGGCGCAGGGATTGTGGAAATAAACGTCGTCGCCGCCATAGCCCTCCGTCCAGCGCGTTATGTCGTAATGGCCACTAAGGCCGATGACGCGGCCTACCAGGTGCGGATGACGCAGGGCAAAATTGACTGCATGGTATGCGCCAAAGCTCGCGCCGGTGGCAATCAGGAATGGGTTGTCGTTCTTCTCTCGTGATAGCGGAAGGACCTCGCGCGTAAGATAATTCTCGTAGGCCGTCTGGCGGCGGGCGCGATCGACCGGGTGTTTCCACTTTGCATACCAACTTTCTTTGTCCACGCTGTCTACGCAATAAAACTGCAACCATCCTTGCGTCACATAGTGACCGAAAGAGCCGATCATGCCGCGATCTTCCCACTCAAAAAAGCGGCCCATCGACGTCGGAAATACCAGTACCCGCGCGCCGCTCTGGCCAAATAGTAACAATTCCATGTCACGACCCAGCGACGGACTGTACCAGCGGTGATACTCTCGGTGCATATATTTAAATCTCCAAACAGGGAAGTATCCTGGCGACCCATTGTAACACAATCTGCTCATTTGACTTGCGTAACCCGGCCAATCTATAATCGACGTTCGGCCTCCAAGCTTCTGGTGTGTGATTATTAGGCGACGCTTGACGAGGAGCGCGTTGGTAGAAGGGTATGTTTGACAAAATAGCTAGAATTGTTCAGCGTTACGATGATCTGGAAAGGCGCATGGCCGATCCAGAGGTGCTGGCAGATCATATGAAGATAACCGAGCTGGCGCAGGAGCGATCTGATCTGCAGCCCTTGGTGGAAAGCTATCGCAGGCACGAACAGCTAAGGCAAGAACTGGCAGAAACGCGCGATCTACTCAACATGAGCGAAGATCCAGAAATGGTGAGCATGGCTGAAGAGGAGATCGAGCACTTGGAAGAGGAGATCGATGAATTAGAGCGTAGGATGCAGCGGCTCCTCGTTCCCAAAGATCCGCGGGACGAAAAGAACGTCTTTATCGAAATACGCGCGGGTGCAGGAGGCGATGAAGCAGCCATCTTCGCCGGCGATCTGTTGCGTATGTACACGCGTTACGCCGATTCACAGCGCTGGCGCACAGAAATCGTTAATTCCAGCGAGATTGGGGTGGGCGGCTATAAAGAAGTCGTCCTCGCCGTGCGGGGTCGCGGCGCTTTTTCCCGCTTTAAGTACGAAAGCGGCGTGCATCGCGTGCAGCGCGTTCCCGTGACAGAATCACAGGGCAGGATTCACACCAGCACGGCTACGGTAGCCGTCTTGCCCGAGGTGGAAGAAGTAGAGGTGGATCTGGACCCCGACGATCTAGAGATTACGAGCACTTTTGCCTCAGGACCCGGCGGACAGCACATGCAAAAGAACGCCACTGCCATCCGTATTGTGCACAAACCGACGGGGATGACGGTGAACGTGCAGAGCGAACGCAGCCAGACGCAAAACAAGCGCGTGGCGATGGCGATTCTGCAAGGGCGTTTACAGGAAATTGAGGACGAAAAACGCCATGCTGAACGCGCCGCGAACCGGCGTTCTCAGGTAGGGACCGGGGACCGCAGCGAAAAGATTCGCACCTACAATTACCCTCAGAGCCGCGTGACCGATCATCGCATCAACTATTCGACGCACAACCTGCCGGTGGTGATGGATGGTGAGCTTGACCCGTTCATTGAGCGACTTACCATTGCCGATCAGACCGAAAAACTAGCTGCAGTAACCGAGGCATAACATGGCAACAGAGGGTCAACATCGCCCGCGTGGTCGTTACTTTGAGGAGTTTGAAGCCGGGCAGACGGTAGTAACGGCCGGGCGCACGGTCACAGAAGGAGATATCGTCCGTTTTGCCGGCCTTTCCGGCGATTTTAACCAGATTCACACAGACGCCGCCTACGCTGCCGACATGATGTTCGGGGAGCGCATCGCACACGGCTTGCTTGTACTGTCTATGGCTACTGGGCTTGCCGTGCAAACGGGCATCATCGAAGGCACCGTTTTGGCCTTTCGCGAACTGGAATGGAAATTTAGCCGGCCGGTTATGATCAACGACACGGTCCATGTGGAGATTGAAGTAGAGGAGACAAAGGCTGTGCCCCGCCTCGGCGGCGGCAACGTCACCATGAAGGTAACCGTTCTTAATCAGGAAGACGACGTTGTGCATCGGGGTCGCTGGATCATGCTCGTAAAGAGCAGATCCTGATTCGTAATGGAACAAAATGGGGGCTGAGGGCGTCATAAGAGTATGACTGACGAACAGAAGGATCGTGAATCTCACGAAGAGGATGTAAGGACGCCCCAAGAGACGCCGCAGCCGCGCACCTCATCTTCAGAGGAGACGGTTGAGACGAAACGTGTCAGCGGCGAGGAAGCTGCACAAGAAGAGTCGCCCGAGAATGATAGCGAGCCTGGTGATGCGACGGGCGACGACGAAGAAACTCAGACGGTTTCGCTGTTTGAGCTGATGGCCGAAGAGGACGACCAGGATGCTTCGGAGGCGACGACGGCCTCGAGCGATGGCGACGAAACCCCTGCTGGTCCGCCTATTCCCAGCAAGCTGCCGCGACCAAAACCAAAGGCAATGCCTCCCGTGTCGCGTGACCGTACCATTAGCTCGCGGCCCTTGGAGCGTGATAAGGACGCCACTCAGGTCCAACCAAAGGTGGCGTTTCCGGGCAGCACTGATCCGGACGTGGCCAAAGGAAAAGAGGTTAGAGAGCGGGCGCGGGCCCGAGAACGCGAGCGCCCAGATCCACCTGTGCGTCCCAGGCGCCAACCCCGTCGGGAGCGGCCACGACCGGTCCCCGTTGCTATTCCGGAGCGTGAACCGCGTTCAGCACCTGCAGCCGGTGGGCGACGAGGCTGCGGCCCGCGTTTCATCCTGATAAGCGCGCTGGCGCTCGTCGTATTGACCACGATGGCATTGGCAGGAGCCGTTATCGGCTATGGTCTTATTGCCACTCAGCTACCACCGGTTAGCGAGTTGCGCGAGCGGGCAAGCGATTTTGAGACGGCCATAATTTATGACAGCCAGGGCAATCGCCTCTACTCCTTCACCGATCCCAACGAAGGCAATCGCACGGCCGTCCGCATCGATCAAATATCTCCCTACGTTATCAGCGCTACCGTCGCTACAGAGGACGCGCGCTTCTACACGAATCCCGGCTTTGATCCTATTGGCATTGCACGCGCCATCGTGCAGGCGGCACAGGAGCGTGAAATCGTTTCCGGCGCCAGTACGATTACCCAGCAGCTGGCGCGGGCCTTGCTCCTCGACGAGGAAGAGCGCACGCAGATAACTTTCAGCCGCAAGGTCAAGGAGATCATCCTGGCGGCAGAGATGAACCGTACCTATAGCAAGGATGAGATCCTCGAGCTATATCTGAATGAAATCTATTATGGCAATCTGGCGTACGGCATCGAGGCAGCTTCGCGCGAATACTTTAACAAGCCCGCTGCCGATCTGACATTGGCCGAGGCCTCGCTGCTGGCAGGACTTCCCCAATCTCCGGCGACCTACGATCCCTATGCCGCGCCCGAACTGGCACTGGGGCGCCAGGCGCAAGTGTTGGGCCTCATGGTGCAAGAGGAGTACATCACGCCGGCTGAGGCGCAGGAAGCTATTGAGCTTTCGGCCCCTGTCGTGCGCGGCCTGACGCCACCCCGCCGCACGATCACCCATCCGCACTTTGTCTTTACCGTCCTTCAACAATTGGAGGAGCAACTTGGCGCGCAGGCCATTTACGCCGGTGGGCTGCGCGTGTTCACCACACTCGATCCCGAAGCTCAGCGACTGGCGAATGAGACCGTCGCCGCCCACCGTGATCTAATTGCCGCCTCGGGCGCCAACAACGCTGCTTTCGTGGCCCTCGATCCGGCAACCGGCGCCGTGCGCGCGCTGGTGGGCAGCGTTGACTTCGATAGCGAAGAAATTCGAGGCCAGGTAAACATGGCCCTTGCCCCTCGTCAACCGGGCTCGACGATCAAGCCGCTAGTCTATCTCTCGGCCATGGAAGAGGGGTGGACGCCGGCAACGCTGATCTGGGACGTGCCCACGGTTTTTCCCAACGGCGCCAGTCCGCCGTACGAACCGAAGAACTTTGACGACGAATTTCACGGCCCTGTACGTCTGCGCCCGGCGCTTGGCAACTCTTACAACGTCACTGCCGTCAAGGCCCTAGAATTTGTGGGGGTTTGTCCTTTTATCGACGACCTCGTGCGCTTCGATATTCGCCTCGACGACGAGGGGTGCGCTAACCAGGGTAGTCCCAGCAACCATGGGTTGGCGCTGGCACTGGGAGGCGGTGAGATAAGTCCCCTGCGCATGACGTCGGCCTTCGCCACGCTGGCAAGCCAGGGCGACTATCACCAGCCGTATACCATTGAGCGTATCGAGAACAGTCGCGGCGAACTACTTCCAGACTACGCGCCACCCGACCCGCAGGGACAACGGGTCGTGCGCGCCGCCCACGCTTTTCTTTTGAACCATATTCTATCCGATAACGGGGCGCGCCAGCCCGAATTTAGCGCCAACAATCTACTAACGATTGAGGGCCACCGGGTGGCAGCCAAGACAGGCACCAGCGGTACCGACCGCTTTGACGTGCGTGACGGGTGGACTATTGGCTACACGCCACAGCTTGCAGCCGGCGTCTGGGTTGGAAACACAGACGCGCAGCCTGTTGGCGAAGGACAGTCGGGCTATCGCA
>CAYSMQ010000219.1:0-8172 GCA_964432035.1 uncultured Ardenticatenaceae bacterium | reverse complement strand
ACCGCTCCCTTTATTTTGTCGGAATTGATGAATGTCACGAAATGGGTATGACAGGCACGTAGTAGGCGCTATAGTGCCGCCCGCTCTTCAGGAAACACAGCTGCGAGCACTACTTCCTAAACCAACCTCGCTCCCGACTCGTCTTTCGACGGTGGCAGTTGGCACAGCGGACCACACACGTTTACGTTGCTTGCTCTGACACGCCTTACAGGTTCCCCATCGGATACCCTCCGCCTTATTCCGGAAGTTAAACCGGCTTTTAGGCTTTCGCTCTCCGCACGTCGCGCACTGCTTCATTGAAACGCTCCTAACCGTTCTAAACGCGTCTGGAAACAGAAAAAGCCTCTCAAATAAGAGGCTTTTTCGAGTGGGCCATGAGGGATTCGAACCCCCGACCAAGTGATTAAAAGTCACCTGCTCTGCCAGACTGAGCTAATGGCCCCTGGCTAAATAGCCCCCCAATTATACCTTTCGCCACTGCCCGTTGCAACAGCGCAACGCGGACTTCACCGGCTCGTAGGACCCTCGACGCCCCTAGACGATCATGGGGGAAAACACACCATCATGATCGCCTTGATCATCTCCCCTTGCCTACAGTTAATTAGCTGCGACCGTTTCCTTTGCCCTTCAGGCGTCACCCACGGCCAACACCACGTCACGCACCGCCTCCGCCGCCTCTACTAACTTCTCGACCGATACGAGCTCCGGCCGGTCCTTCGCCGTGTGCGTGATCTCCGACGTCAGCTTCTCGACGTGCTCCGACGTGAGCGCCAGCGCCGGCACGCCATTCTGCACAAAAATCGAATGATCGCCCTGGTACCACACCGGACCCTCCATGAAGCCCGCTCGCGAGCCAAACACGTGCCTGATCCGCTGTGCCAACTCCGCCTCACAGCCGTAAAGCGAGAAAGCCGTCCGGCCCTTGTAGTAACCGGCGCCGTCTATGTTTATCGCCAGCCCCATTTGCGACAATCGCCCGCTATTCTGCGCCAGATAGAGCTGCTGGCCCGGCGCGCTATAGTAATCCTCGCCGTTGAAGGCCACAATTTCAACGCTTGGCGCTCCTTCATAATCGGCCAGCAGCTGCGCCAGCAACAGCAGGACGACGACGCCACCCGCGTTATCGATAGCGCCCGGCGTCTCCGGTTTCGTGTCAATATGTGCACAAACCACGACCCGTTGCCCGCCGTCTCCCTTGCGCGCTACCACATTGGCCCCTTGCGACGCCGCGCGCCACGCTCGGCTTTCCAACGTCGCCGTCTCGCCCACGTGCCGCAACAGCCGCTCGCCCTCCACGTCCGTCATAGTAACCGAAGGCACGTCGAAATCGCCGTCCTCGATCATGGGGAAAGGATATACGCCGCCCGCCATTCCCGCATTACGCGCTGTGGCGCAAACGACGGCTACAGGTGCGCCGCGCTCCAACAAGCGAACTATCTCCTGGTGTTCTTCAGGATTGTAGAAAGGAAAATTCTTGGGCATCAGCGGCTCCCCGGCGATTGGCCCATGCAGCAGCAGAATCTTACCTTGCACGTTCGCCGCCGCCAGCGCCTCCACGCTCTCTGCTGCTACCAACAGCGCCTTGGCCTCCACGCCCAGGCTGTATGGACTTGGAAACACCTCGAACTGCTCGTCGCCTACACTCAAGTTGGCGCCCTCTTGCCGCCAATCAATACAATCAAAGGCTGCTGTTTCTACGTCGAAGCCAAAGGTCTTCGCCGTCTCCGCAAAGAAATCCGTCGCCGCCCGGTTCCCCGCGCTTCCCACCGGTCGCTCGCCGATTTCAACCGATAATCGTTCCAGATATGACTGAGCCTGCTCCGAAAAGTGGTCAACATTCATGGTTCCCCCAGTTCCGTATTCGAACGGATTCTTTTCGTTCGATTTCCTCACTTTAAGTATGCGTCTCTATTCGCTAGAATATTACCACTATGAGCGCCCCAGCCAAGCATACAGAACGTTACAGTGCGCAATCCGTCCCGACGGTCATCTTCCTCCACATCCCCAAAGCGGCTGGCACGACCTTCAGCCGCATCGTCGAGCGCCAGTATCCGCCTCGCCATACTTACACAATTCTGCCGACGCCTGGCCACTACAGCGGCACCTTCGCCGACTTCGAGCGTTTGCCCCTGTCCCGACGCGCGTCCCTGCGCCTGCTCAAAGGACACATGCCCTTTGGCTACCATCGTTTACTTCCCGGCCCATTTTCATATATTACGTTCCTGCGCGAACCGGTTAAGCGCGTCCTTTCCCATTACGCCCATGCCCGCCGCGATCCTGAGCACAATCTCTACCCCTACATGAGCAAAATGTCCCTGAAAGAAGCCCTCACCCGGCGAATTTACGTCGCCGAGGCTTTTGACAACTTCCAGACGCGCCTCATCTCTGGCGCGTGGCACGATGTGCCCTTCGGCGCCCTAGATGACAGTGTGCTGGAAGCGGCAAAAGAGAACTTGCGCTGTCACTTCGCCGTGGGCCTCGTCGAACGTTTCGACGAAAGCCTCCTGCTACTCCAGCAACAATTCGATTGGAGCGCCGTCTTCTACACCAGACACAATACGGCTGCTCGCAATGACCGCTCTGCTCTTGATGCGGTCGACGATGAGACGCTCGAGCTTATCCGTCGCCACAACCGGCTAGACCGGCAACTGTACGAATTTGCTGCTGATCGATGTGAGCGACGCATCGCAGCCGCCGGTCCACATTTCCAATGGCGTCTCAGACGATTCCAAATGATCAACCGTTTCGTGAGCCCCTTCCTGTCCAGTTACTGGAAGCTCCGTAAGATATCGGTGCGCGCGGCCCTCGGCCTTTAGCCATTCGCACCACGTCCCTTTTTGCGCTATTATTGCGCCCATTCAGTCGAGGACCAGTTCGCAACAAAGGACAATCAAATGAAAATTGAAGAAGCGCAACACGAGTTTCGTTCCGTGTTTTTGGGGGGCGCCGTGGGCCAGTTCGTGACCGGCCTTATCTGGTTGCTTTCCGCCGTGCTCAGCACCTGGGTCAGCCGCGGTATGGGTATCATCGCTCTGTTTGCCGGCGGTGCGCTAATCTTCCCTTTAACCCAGCTTGGCTTGCGATTGCTTGGTCGTACCGAGACAGTCAGCCCCGAGAATCCTTTCAACAAATACTTCTTTCACAGCGTCATCGCCTTTGCGGCCACCTTCGTACTCGTCTATGCCGCCATGCTCTTCCGCACAGAGTGGTTTTATCCCGCTTTTATGATCGCCATTGGAGCGCACTATCTAGCCTTCATCATGTTCTACGGCATGAACCAGTTCGGAATCCTTGCCGGCATCCTCATCGCCGGCGGCATCCTCGTTGCCATGTTCCTGCCGGACAATTTTAGCGCCGGCGGCTGGTTCACCGGCCTACTGCTCGTCGTCTATGCCCTCGTCATCTGGCGCACGGTCGTACCGCGACTCACGAAAGCGACGGTAACTTGATATGATTACGACTCACGTATCGCGCGCCGAACTGCAGTCAGAGTTGGATATGGTGCGCCGTTCTCCTCAGGACAACGGCGTGCTGGAGTTAATCGTACGCAGGCCAGACGAAAATCGACGCGAAACGGTTGAAGAAGCAAAGCTTGATCTCGTGCAAGGTCTCGTCGGCGACAATTGGTATACGCGCGGCAGCGCCAGCACGCCAGATGGCGCCGCCAACCCGGACATGCAAATTACCATCATGAACGCGCGCCTCATTGCCCTTGTGGCTCAGGAAAAAGAGCGTTGGCCATTGGCCGGTGACCAGCTGTACGTCGATCTGGATCTCAGCGTTGAGAACCTGTCACCCGGTGCACGGTTATGTATCGGCTCGGCCATCCTGGAAGTCACCGCCGTTCCTCACACCGGCTGCAAGAAATTCATGGACCGTTTTGGCCGCGACGCGGTGAAATTCGTTAACTCCCCAGAAGGTAAAAAGCTCCGCCTACGCGGTCTCAACGCTCGCATCGTACAGGCGGGCCTGATTCGCGTGGGACAGACCGTCAGGAAGTGTCGTTGATCGCGATCTCATAGCGGTTCTGCACGAACCCGTTTTCAAAACTCTCTGTGCGCACGTGCTTTAAGGGGATTTTGGTTCCGATTGCACCAAACAGCGGAATGCCACGGCCCAGCAAAACCGGAATGCGCGTGACGATCATCTGGTCGATCAGCCCCGCCTGCAGGAATCGCTGGATCGTCACGCCGCCGTCAATGTAAAGGTGGCTGAATCCCTTCTCTTCCAGCCGCGCCACGATCTCCTGCGGCGTCCCCTGTTCCGCAATCACTTTCCCTTCAAGCGCCGGCGGTATCTCCACCGTTTGGCTTGAAAGCACAACCACCGTCATCTCGCCATAAGGCCATTCCTCAAAAGTGCGCACCTTTTCGTACGAGTGCCGGCCCATCACCAGCGCGTCCACCGTCGAAATGAAAGCCTCATACCCATAGTCGCCTGCCTCCGGCGCGCTGTATTCCGGCCTATGCAGCCAATCAATCTCCCCATTCGGCCCCGCAATAAAACCGTCCACACTGGCGGCGATGTACACTGAGCATTTGATTGTCATAATTGGATACCCTCGAGGGAAAATTAAAAGACCAACCGCCCGGGCAGGCAATTGCCGGGCGGCATAACAACGCCCCCGGTAGGATTCGAACCCACGACCATTGGCTTAGAAGGCCACCGCTCTGTCCACTGAGCTACGGGGGCACGTCGCTGACCTGATTTTAGACTGCCGCCGGCGGCCCGTCAACTACTGTGGATTGATTCCAATGCCTTTCTAGCTGAGCTCCCCAATCTCTAGCGTCCCCAAAACACCCCACCGGCTCGAATACCCTCCGTCAACGCAAGCAAAAACGGCTTGTAGGACTGCGTAAAGCACCCTCGCGCGCCGTCCTAGCCCTCCTTGTCAAACAAGGGCCGGATGCCCTGGTAGACCTGTGGGCCACCAAGCGTGCGTAAGACAACCTCCGGCGGACGCTGCAGGCGCTCGGCGATTTCACGAGCCGTCATCGGCTGGTTCGCATTCGCCAGCAGCACGCAGAAAACCGCGTCGACTAACGAGGTGCGGGACGCAAAATCCTGAGGCAGCTTGCTAAAGTATGTTTGCAAAACATACTGGAACCCATCGACCTGGCGCACCTCGCCCGTCAACTGGTCGATCAGGTCTACCTTCTCCATATCCGTATCCAGCTGTAAATCTTCGTCGATATCCAACCGGCTATAAAGGTACGTCTTCAAATCTAGATTGGAGCGTTCCCACCAATCGTAATCAATATGAAATCGCGTGTCTTCAGTAGGGCGCTTTAAAACCGGCGCCTTCACCTTAGGACGTGGACGCTTCGCCAAAGTTACTCCTTTGTAGTCTTATCAACCTAATAGTCACGCTATCCCTGTGATGGATCGTACTGCCAGTAGTAGTCGCCCACGGCGACGAACACGGGATCGCTCACTAACTCGGCAAACACCGGTTCGGGTGGCAGGCGGCGTAGCATGTTAATAGCGCTATACAGCGTCTTTGCGTGCACCGTATGCTGGGGATTGAGCTCTGCAAGTTCCGGGAAGAGATCTCTCAACAATTGCCCGACAGGACGGTCGTTGTTCGTTACGCGACGCCACACGGCGTCTACGGCTGCCACGTACTCTGTGCCCACGAGCAGCAGATCGTCGTAGCCACAGGCGATGGTGCGCCGGTCAAGTTCGAAGGCCAGCCGGTTATCCTCGACAGATGCCAGCCGCACCCACTCACGCTGTCCGCGACGACGGTCATAGTCCAGCAAGAGCACGCCTTCATCCTCCGTCGGACGCAGGCTGATGAATCCACCGATGGGAATCTCGTGTTCGGCGTACCAGTCCTCCAAGCCATAAATATAGCGGTGTTCCTGCACCACCCAACCGACCAGCTCTTCCTGACTCTCTTCGTCGACAAACACCACGCGCTGCCGTTGCGAGCGGCTGGGCGGAAAAAGCGGGCGCGTGCGCGCGCTCAAGGGCAGCGTTCCTGCCCAACGATGCGGATACGTTAGCGTCAAGACGACCGGCTGCCGCCGCGTATCAGGTTCAATATTTGACCATTCGTCGTCTAATTCGCGGATAAGCAGTCGCAGCTCTTCCGTCAGCGCGCTCTCGTCATAAGGCACCGGCTCGTAAACCAGACGCTCTGGCGCCTCGCGCACCTCGGCGGGCTCCATACGCTGCAGATACCAGCCGACTTTACCTCGCGGCGCCACCTCGTCAAAACGGTCATCCTGCATCATGGCATAGTTCAGCGAAAAAACCTGCGTTTCCACCGGCGCGTCGTCTCCGAGCTCCAGGTGAGGCAGAATCTCTTCTGGCGGTAACGGACCACCTTCGTTAATCTCCAGCACCGCTTCAGCTAGATTGAGGTGTCCCACGTTAATATCCGTCAACAACGCCTTCAGGAACCACCGGTCTGCCAGCCGCAAGAACCCCTCACGCTCTTCCAGCGACGAGGCGATCTTCTCGGCGACGATGTCTCCATACAGCTCATGTAAATCGTCGGCGCTGCTCATCTCCAGCGCTTCAAATATCGTTCCGTTTTCCTGATTCAGAACGTGATCTTGCTGCAGGCTCGCGGCAAACTCGCGCTCCTTGTCGTCGATCTGCACCTGTATCACTTTGAATGTGCCGGCTTCCGGATTCCTACCTTCGCGCACCCCTGTCACGGTGCCATAGGCAAAGCTCAGACCGGGAAAAACTAACTCGTCGCCCTCTTCGTACGCTTCTCGTGGCTGGTAAACGGCGCGACCGGCAAGGCGCTGCTTGATCTCGTTCTTTTCTTCGGCGACGCGATGTTCCATCAACGCCAGCGCTAGTTCGCTTGCCGTCTGTGGTCGTTCGGCGTCTAGAAAATGATTAGATAGTTGTTCTACATCCGACTCAGTGAGGCTGAACTTCGTCGCCCAATACGACTTTGTCTGAGTATGGGATTGAATCACTACAAAAAGCTCCTGTTCATGAGGAATCTGCGTTGCGACAGTTCAGATTCAGAGAATAATGCAACACTAAATTATACCAGTCTGTACAGCGCTATGCCACATTACGGAAATACGCGCTGCGTCCACTCCAGCCCATTTACCGGCACATCCAGCACGCGCAGCTCCCAGTGTAGATGAGGCCCCGTCGAGAGACCCGTCGAGCCGCCATGCGCCACAATGTCGCCTGCTTCTACGCGTTGGTCAACGTCGACCAGGATTTCCGACAGGTGGTAATAACCAGAATGGACGCCCAGCCCGTGATCGATGATCAGTGTGTTGCCGCGCAAATCGAGCGTGCCGCTATAGACCACTGTGCCCGCCGCCGGCGCACCGATCGGGGTGCCAACGGTCCCGCCAAAATCGACGCCTGTGTGAAAGATTTCGAAAGGCCCTCCGTTGTAAGAGCGCGCACCACCGTACCCTGCGGTAACGACTGTATCCGTCACCGGTTGCTGAAACAGTCCGTCCCACATCTTCTCCGGCGTATACTGGCCATAAATCGTGCTTAGAAATGCATCCTCTTCAGCCCGCACTTCGGGCGCCAGCAGCGGGGCCAACTCTTCCGATACCTCAATCGTCTGCGTGGGGAAATTGGCCGACGTGATCTGCAACTCCTCGCTAAAAGGCCACCAGCGTTGCTGTCCCTCTCCCGCCAACTGTAAATCATAAAGCCCTGGTTCGGTGAAGGCGTCCACCCCCACCAGAGCCACAAAACCTTCCTCATACGGCGCGAACCTGAGCGTCTGCTCGTCAAAGCCGCCTTCTGGCGACCCTTCAAACGCGTGTTCCACATACACACTCGCCGTCTGGCCCTGCATCAGCGGCGCCGGATTTACCTGGAGCGCTTCCCAAGCGCCGGGCAGGAACTGAAACGGTTCATCACCCGGCAGGCGCAGCCGCATACCTGGGAACAGCCGGGCGGGCGCGGCGAGCCCGTTCATATCTGCAATCGTCGCCGGCGCCAGGCCGTGGCGCGCCGCCACCGTCAGCAGGGTCTCGCCCGGCTGCACCACGTGCAGCGAGCCCGTTGGCGGATTACCGCTGGCGCTGCCCGTTCCACTGACCAGGCCCAGGACCTGCCCGGCGTAAAGTGTGTGCGGGCTCACCAGCCGGTTGGCGGCGGCGATCTCGGCGGCAGTCGTGTTGAACGATTCGGCCACGCCGATCAGACTGTCGCCGGCCTGCACGGTGT
>CAYSMQ010000218.1:0-8194 GCA_964432035.1 uncultured Ardenticatenaceae bacterium | reverse complement strand
TTCCGGATCGTTGTTCAGGCGAAACGTGACGTTCTCAAAGACGATCTCGCCGCGAATCGGTGCAGCGTGCCCTTCCTTGTTCTCGTCCAATTCCGTCTCTTCTTCTATCAACTCCAGAATGCGGCGCGCGCCCGCCAGGCCCATCTCCACCAGTGAGAAAGTAAAGATGGATATGAACGCCGGAAAGCGCAGCACGCCCATGAGACCCATGTAGGCTACCAGCTCGCCAATCGTGAGTGCCTGTTGCGATACGAGCCACACGCCGTGAGCGAATGCGCCCGCCAGGGCAATGCCCAGCAGAAGCAGAGGCAGGTAGCGCGCTTCGATCTCTCCCTGTTCGACAAACAGATCGCGCACGAGGCGCGCCTGTTCCATGAATTTGCGTCGCTCCTGCGCTTCTTGCGCCGCCGATTTGACTACTTCGATACCCGTGATCGTTTCCGTCAGACCGGCGTTCAGCTGCCCGAACTCATAGCGTTGCGCCCCTGCCACCGGGTTTAGTTGCCGCACGTAACGACGCAGGGCAACGATATAGGCCAGCACGAAGAGCACCGGCGCCAGCAGAAGCTCCACACGTATGAAGGCGATGAACGTGAGCGGTGCCAGGATGGCCATGATCGACTCGATGATCAGGGCCACGCCAGGATTCATCATGGGGTTTAACTGTCGCACGTCGTTCGTAGCCCGCGCCATGATGTCGCCCACCCGCTGCCGGTTGTGAAATGTCTGGCTCTTGCTCAAGAGGCTGATATACAATTCCTCCCGCGCGTCGCGTTCCAGGCGCTGCCCCAGCGTCTCGACCGACCAGGAATTTGTGATATCTATCAGCCCGCGCACCAGGGCCAGGCCGAAGATAGCCAGCGCAATAGTCACCACCCGTTGCACGTCAGGCTCCGGCTGCAAGACCTCGTCAAATACCAACCCTGTGAGCCGCGGTACTGCCGAGAAAAGTACATTGGTCAACATCGCCGCCAGGCCAAAGCTGACGATCAGATGGGGGTAACGGAGTAGGTGCGACAATATCCAACGCACAGGTCCCGAACGGTTATATTCGTACTCGTCCGCCACGGTAAACTCGCGGCGGCGCTGTTGAAGAGGGGCAGCGGCTTGAAGGGACATTTAACACACTCCTACTGGGGAGAAACGTAGCCCAAGGGCTAGAACAACTGTTCTGAGTATTATACCAAAACCCAAACGCCTAGTCTACGCGTTCTGGCTCATATCGACAATTTCACAGGAACTTTACAGGAACAGTCTCTCCTAAGCGCCGGACAATAGACGTGCGTCCGCTGTACAAAAGAACAGTTATCCAAATTGCACCGTTCCATTGCAACCCCACCATTTACCGCTATCATTCTGGAGACATTCGATTCACAAAAACATCGTCTGCCCACATTTAGAATGAATCCACACAATCCCCAATCTTCAATCTCTAATCCCCAGTCTCTAACCCCCAAAATAACCTTCGTCGGAGCAGGCAGCACCGTCTTCGCCATGAACCTCATGGGCGACATTCTCGATTTTCCCCAGTTTTCGCGTTGCACGCTCTCCCTGCACGACATAGACGCCGAGCGCTTGCAGACGTCCGAAATCGTGGCTCATAAAGTGGCGAAGGCCAAGAACGCCGATCCCACCATAGAAGCTACCACCGACCGCCGCGCCGCCCTCGACGGCGCCGACTATGTGCTTACCATGATCCAGGTGGGCGGCTACAAACCGGCGACCGTCACTGATTTCGAGATTCCCAAGAAATACGGCCTGCGTCAGACTATCGCCGACACGTTGGGCATCGGCGGCATCATGCGCGGACTACGCACTATCCCCGTGATGCTCGACATTTGCGCCGACATGGAGGAGCTCTGCCCTGACGCATTGCTTCTCAACTACGTCAATCCTATGTCCATGATCTGCTGGGCCATCGATCGCGCCAGCTCCATCAAAACCGTGGGCCTCTGCCACAGCGTGCAGCACACTGCCACACAGCTGGCGCGCGACATCGGCGTTCCTGAGGATGAGATTAACTATGTCTGCGCCGGCATTAACCACATGGCTTTCTATCTACGCTTCGAACGCGACGGCGAGGATATCTACCCGCTTATCCGCCGCGTGGCGCAAGAGGGCCGCGTGCCGCGTTGGAATCGCGTACGCTACGACGTGCTGCAACGCTTCGGCTACTTCGTCACCGAATCCAGCGAGCACTTCAGCGAATACGTGCCCTGGTACATCAAGGACGGCCGCGAGGACCTGATTGACGAATTCAACATTCCGTTAGATGAATACATCACTCGCTGCGAACTACAGCTCCAGGCCTGGGACAAAATGCGCGAGATGCTGGAAGACGAGGACCAGGAGTTAGACCTCCGCCGCAGTATTGAATACGGTTCGTTGATCATCCACAGCATGGAAACGGGCCAACCGCGCGTCGTCTACGGCAACGTACCCAATGACGGGCTCGTCGACAACCTGCCTCAAGGCTGCTGCGTGGAAGTGCCCTGCCTCGTGGACGCTAACGGCATTCAACCCACGCGCATCGGCGCGCTGCCGCCGCAACTGGCTGCCCTCATGCGCACCAACGTCAACGTGCAGGAACTAACCGTCGAAGCTGCCCTCACCGGCAAACGCGAGCACATCTACCACGCCGCCCTCCTCGACCCCCATACCGCCGCCGAACTCGATCCCAACCAGATCTATAGCCTCGTCGACGAGCTTATCGACGCCCACGGAGACTGGCTGCCCCAATACACCTACTCCCCAATCTCCAATCTCTAATCTCCAGTCCCCAACCGATGCTCCAGATGCGCAAAGAACCAGCCCAATACCTTCTGCGGCACCCCCTTACGCGCGCCGAACTGTAGCTTGCGTCCTACGGGATCCACGGGATAGATCGCCACTGCGATCCGCCCCGCGCCATTGTCACTATTGCCGATAGCGATCTCCGCGCGCGTGCGATCCCCCAGCACCTTCCCGTGGATCTTCTTATCAAACTGCACCTCGATAGAGCCGGCGCCCGCATCTTTTTTCAGGACTTTACCACCCAACCCATCAACAGCCGCCAGCGCCGCTTCAAAAATCGCCTCCCGCCCCGCCTCATATGATTCCTCTCGCCGTACCATATAGTCCGCCATCATCGACTCCTATCTAAGTCTCCAGTCTCCAATCTCTAGTCCCCAATCCAACTTCCAAGCTGACCTCGTCAGCCCTCCACCCTCCCCACCAACACCTCCACCAATTCCTTACTCCCCACTGCCGTCCCACTCAAACTGGCCGTCGCCGCGCCGCAGGCTACGCCCCAGCGCGCTGCCTCTTCTAACTGGCCTTGCGCCAGCGTCTGGCCTTGCGCCAGGGAGTAGACCAGGCCCGCCACCAGCGAATCGCCGGCGCCGATCGGGTTGCGCTCGCGGATGGCCGGCGCGCGCAAGAGCCAGCTTTCCTCGCCTTCCACGGCTAACGCGCCCTGCCGGCCCATGGAAACGATGGCCCGTTCTATGCCCATCTTTGCCAGGGCTTTTGCTGCGGCAACCGTTTCGTTCACCGTTTCTGTGGGCATGTCCGTCAGCTGTCCCAGCTCTACGTCATTCGGTTTAATGAGGAAAGGGGCGGCGGCGCACCCGGCGCGCAACGCGGCGCCGCTACTGTCCAAAATGGCCCGGGCGCCCACGCTTTGCACGATGGCGATTAGCTGCCCGTAGAATCCCGGCGCCACGCCCGGCGGCAGGCTGCCTGCAAACACCCACCAGTCGCCGGCCTGCGCCAGGTCGCGCACGCGTTGCAGGAGGGCTTCCTGCGCTTCTGCGCTCACATTTGGCCCCGGCTCATTGACCTTGATGTAGCGATCATGATGCTCGGTGACGATACTGACGTTCGTCCTCGTCTCGCCTTGCACCCACACAAACTCGGTGCCGATACCCATCGCCTCAAGGCCATCATGTAACACTTCCCCGCTTTTGCCGCCGGCGAAGGCTAGGGCCACGCTCTCAGCGCCCAGCGACAAGAGCATGCGCGACACGTTAAAGCCCTTGCCGCCGTAATCCACCTGCCACTCTGTGGCCCGCAGCACGCGGTTGAATTCGATGTCGGGCACGGTCAGCTCGCGGTCTACTGCCGGATTCAGCGTCACCGTGTAAATCATGGGCTTACTCCCCGGCGCGGCGCGCATACCAGGCGCCTGCTGCCGCCCCCGCCGCCGTGGTAAACAGCGTCACGCCCACTTTGCCCGCCGCGTCATAGACCAGGTGCCGCCCTTCCAGCACCAGCAGCGCCAGGGTCAACCCCAGCCAGGCGCCCAACGCGTATCTCGCCAACGTGCGCGGCTCGCGCGCCTCTGGGCGGCGCAACGTGAGCAATGTCATTACCAGCGCACCTGCAGCGCCCAAGAGCAGGGGCGTCAACAGGTTCGGCTGGCGCACGGGCCGGAAGAAAAGCCCAAAATAGAGCCCCAGACCCGCGCCCGTGAACACGTAGCGGGAGAGGCTGTATTGGCGCTCCGGCTTGTCAGTCGTCCTATTCTTCTCGCGCGCCATTTTCCTGCCACTGTTTCTCGATCAACGCTGCCTCTGCTTCTTGCGTCCACACGTTCCCCGGTCCCAACTTGGCGCCAATGTCCGGTAGCTTTTCGTTTAGCTCATCCAGGCCCATCAGCGGCAGATCGGGGATCTGGGGAAAGATCACGATCTTGCCCGGATAACGCCCTTCCATCATGGCCTCCACGCCCTCGCGCGCGGCGTTCATGCCGCCGATAGCGGCGACTGAGCGACCCGGAGACAAATCGCCTGCCAGCGCCCGCTCCATGACCTGTCGCTGGTCATTCAGCGTGAGGCCCGACGTGCCCGTGTATTGCGCGTTGTGCAGGTACACGTTGCTCATATCGAGCGGCGCCAGCGTGCCGTTGGGAACGCCGGCAAAAAGCACCAGCATACCGTCGGGCGCCATCAGTTTGGCCGAATCGGCCATCAACGGCGCCACAGGAACCGACACAACGACATCATCGGCGCCGCGCCCGCCACTCACACGCATCACCACGTCGTGCAGGGACTCTTCGCCGGTTTCAGGATTGAGCACGTGGAGTTGCACCTCATGTTCTTCCGCCAGAGGCCCAAAGCTTTCTGTCAACGCCGCCAGGCGCTCGTCGTTGATGTCCGTGGCGATAACGACGTTTGGTCCCTGGGGCAATTCAATGGCGCGCTGCACGTGCATCTGGCCCATGGGTCCGCCGGCGCCGATGAACACGGCGACGCCGCCTGCGCGCAGCTCACAGCGGTTGCGCGCTTCGCCGTAAGAGGCCGCGATGTCCGGGCCGCGGTTGCCCAGGAAGGCGATGTAATCGTAGTGCAATCGTCCCACATCGGCGTCCACCAACCCGTCCAACGCCGTCTGGCCCACCATGTTTAGCGTGCCGCGCCGCGCGATGTGCCGGGCGATGGCCCCCACGCGCTCGGCGCTGCGCGGATCGAGCACCACAATGTCGTCAAAGCCGCGCCCGTCTGTCATCTCCTCTGCGAGCGCGGCGTAGTCGTCTTGGTCTAGCCCATCGCGCACCACGATTCGCGCGCCGCTATGTGCCACCAGCGACTGCACCGACGGTGGTACGTCTGTGAGCACGACGGTGTCGGGCGCGTCTAACCCTTGCGTGAAGGCGTATGACCGTTCGTCTCCTTCGCGGCCCACAATCCACATCACGCCGCCTTCTTTGGGCCTCAAGCGCCGTCGTTGTGTATAGGCCGCCAGCACGCAGCCCCACGGTTCTAACAGGGAGGATTCGGCGTAGCCCATATCGCCTTCCAGGGGCAGCAGACAGGCGCCTTCGTCCGTTTCCAGTACCTCGGGCCCGATCAAATGGTACTGAATGAGGCCGCCGGGCACCGTATAGCCGTAAGCCGTGCTCTTACCCTGCTGGTAGATGTCTGGTTGCACCGCAAGTCGCTGGCCCGGCTCATACGACTCTTGCAAGTTCTCGCCGACCTTAATGATGGTCAGCGAGACCTCGTGTCCCAGGCGCGTTGGCTCCACTTGCAGGTCGCGATTGTAAAGCTTGGGATGGCTGCCTCCCTGGCGGATCAACTTCACGTCCGAGAAACACATGCCTACGCTGTCAATGCGCACCAACAGTTGGTCGGCGCCGGGCTCCGGCACTTCAAACTGCTCCGGCCGTCCATCGCGGCCGATGTTTTCCAATCCTGAGCCGTACATATTCCAGGCCCACGTTTGCTCCGGCACAGACTCAACCGCGCGCTTGTACTGTTCATATCGTTTGTTATTCATGGCTTTACTCCAGACGGCAGACGGCAGACCGCGGACCGCAATCTCTAATTTCTAATCTCCAATCTCCAGTCTCCGAACGCCCTCCGAATCCTCACAGGCCAACGCTTTCTCCGCCAACGCCTTGCACGCCGCCAGTTCTAATTCCCTCACCTGCGCCTTCACCGCCGCAATCGCCGGCACGCTCACGCTCAGCTCGTCCACGCCGAGGCCGACGAGGATGGGCACGGCCTGGGGGTCGGCGCCTAGCTCGCCGCACACGCCGACCCACTTGCCGTGGGCGAGTGCTGCCTCGACGGTCATTTTAATCAGGCGTAACACGGCTGGGTGCAGCCCGTCTGACTGTGCTGCCAGCGTGGGATGCATGCGATCCATAGCTAGCGTGTACTGCGTCAGGTCGTTTGTGCCCACCGAGAAGAAGTCCACTTCGGGCGCGAAGGCGTCGGCCATTAGCGCAGCCGACGGTATTTCGATCATAATTCCCATTTCCACGGCGGGCGCGTCCAGGGCGGCGCGCTCCTCTTCGACGATGGCCCGCGCCCGGCGCCACTCGTTGACGTCGGCCACCATGGGGAACATGATGCGCACGGGGCCCGCGCCGGCTGCTTTTAGAATGGCGCGGATCTGCGTTCTAAAGAGTTCGGGACGCGAGAGGCACAAGCGGATGCCCCGTTCACCAATGGTTTGTCGCCGCCGATGTCCAGCGTGCGTATGATGACCGGCTGCCCCTGCAGCGCTTGCACGATGCCCTGGTAGACGCCTCGCTGCTCGTCAGCCGTCGGCGCCTCTTTTCGTCCCAAGAAGAGGAACTCTGTACGCAAGAGGCCGACGCCTTCGGCCCCGCTGGCTGCCGCCTCTCGCGCGTCTTCCAGCCCGCCGATATTGGCCGCCACTTCCACACGGTGGCCGTCCCTGGTGCGCGCCTCCTCTTTGGCCCGCTTTTGGGCTGCTTCTTGTTGCGCCTGCCACTGCTGTTGTGCTTTCTCTGCCTTGGCCAACGTTGCGGCGTCGGGGTCAACGACCAGGGTGCCCTTGCCGCCGTCCAGCACAACGGTTGTTCCCTCTTGCAAAGCCAGAACTTGCTCGCCCGCACCCACGACGGCCGGTAAGCGCAAGGCGCGGGCGATGATGGCGGCGTGGGCCGTGGGACCGCCCGCCGCGGTGCAAAAACCGAGGACGGGCGTGCCGCGCAGGGCGGCTGTGTCTGAAGGGGATAAATCTTGGGCAACGACGATGGCGGCTTCGTCGGGCAGCCGTTGGGCGTCGTCGTCTCCGTGCAACAGGCGCAGTACTCGTTGGCCTACGTCACGCAGGTCCGCGGCGCGCTGCGCCAGCAAGGCATCGTCCAGCGCCGCCACCGTGTCGGCGCGCTCGGTTACCGTTTCCTGCCAGGCCCAGGCGGCGTTTTGCCCCTGTTCGATGCGCGCCTGTACCACTTCCTGCAGATCGGGATCGTTTAGTAATTCCTGGTGTACTTCGAAGATGGCCGCCTCTTGCGGCGCGTCGCGCGCCATTTGCTCGTAGAGGTCGGCCAGCTGCGCGCAGGCGTCGTCCACCGCTTCCTGTAGCCGCGCCTTCTCTTCTTTGGCGCCGGCAAAGCCTTCTTTCTCAGCCGTCACTTGCGCGGCGTGCAACTTAAAGATGGGCCCCATCACAATACCCGGCGCCGCTGCAACCCCGCGAATGACGCCTTCCTCTTGGACTGTGGGCGTCTCTGATGGCGCTTCGGCGGACGCCTTTTCTGCCGTCTGCCGTCTGCCGTCCGCCGTCGGCCTCTCTGGGGTCCCTTCTCCTAGCCCATCGGCCACGGCAGCCTGCAGCGCCTGTAGGGCCTGCGCCTCGTCCTCGCCATCCACGGTGATGCGGATCTGTGCGCCGCGCTCCGCGCCTAAGGTCAACATGGAGATCAGGCTCTTGGCGTTCACCTGTTTCTGCCCAT
>CAYSMQ010000217.1:0-8267 GCA_964432035.1 uncultured Ardenticatenaceae bacterium | reverse complement strand
TCGCTCGGAATAAGATCCTTCGCCGCCAGTTCGCTCGCCGGTCGCTTGCGCGAAACCATAACGACGATACCCACCTGTCTCGTGTGCGCGCCGCCGCGCTGGATGAGGCCCACGCCCACGCCCACCACATTGGCCCGCGCCATCAACTCCTTTTCATGTGCCTGTTTCACCGCCTGTGTCCGTTCTAGCACTTCTTGCTCCCCATTCGGTTTGGCATTCTCACTCATAGCGTCACGTCCAGGCTATTCAGAACTGCATCAATTGGATTAAAGATCGTCGATTGCGGCGATCCGGCAAACAGAAGGCCCACCGCCTGCTGCGAGTCCGCCGCCACCAGCAACGAACCCGAATCACCGCCCTGCGACATCGCCGTTCCCACGATCTGATTCTCAAAGCGCGCCACGCGCCCCACACCATAGTTAACGCTCACCGTGGCATCCAGCACCGTAATCGTCCCTTCCGTAAAACCCGTCGTGCGACCTGACTTGCGCACTGCCATACCCAGCGTTGCCGGCTGCGTGCCCTCCACTTCCCCAATGCCCAATATCTCATCCAACACCACATCATCCTGCACCGGGCGCGCCACCGCCGCATCTACCAGATTACTGGCCTGCTGGTTCACCTTGTACGTACGAATGCGGTGGCTCGACCCCACCAACACCGCGAGCCCACTCAGCACACCCGCCACCGTCCCCGCCAGACCACAAGTAGGTTCAGACACGTTGAACTCGATGGGCACGAAGCGCAGCAATTCGGCAATAACATCCGCCGGCGCGTTCCCCCCATCGGCGCCGCCCGGTTGCAGAATTGGGTCACCCACCACCGCGTCATTGCTGTTAGCCATCACATGATTGTTAGAGAGAATCAGCCGCTCGCCAGAAGGTCGGTCACGAACGACGACGCCCAACGTCCCCGCCGAAATGCGGAAGTGGCCGATGCTCACACCACCCGGCGCCGGACGCCAACGATCCGTCGGCGCCTGCAACGCGCGCAACTCGCCCACCTCCACCACGTCCGTGCGCACGCCGTCAAGCTCTCGTGGCACCATCGCTTCCCGCGGCAGCCCTGCCTCGGCGATCTTCTCCCGTACCAGCGCAACCACCGTGACCTCGTCGGTCATCCTGCGCCCCACATAACGAAAACCGATGCCCACGCCTACCACGTTGGGCTTGGCCATAATCTCTTCTTTATGCGCTTCTTTTATCTGCCGCATGTTTTCTGGGGGGACCGCAACCATGTTTCCTCCTTGCAAATATTCGCAATGTGAGAATCTAGACCTGCGCCTTAACTGGCCTCCATTATACAATAGCCCTATCATAAACTGAATGAACAGACTCAGAGAGAACGAACGCCTATGACAAGGACTCCTCAAAGAAGCCTGATGGCCATCCTCGCCCATCCCGACGACGAGACGTTGGGCCTGGGCAGCACACTCGCCAAGTACGCCGCAGAAGGCGCCCGCGTTGCCCTATTGACCGCCACGCGCGGCGAGCGCGGCTGGCACGACGTGCCCGAGCACGATCCCGGACTCGAAGGCATGGCGCGTCTCCGCGAACAAGAACTGCGCTGCGCGGCCCGCGCGCTAGGTATACACGAAGCGCACTTCCTGGGTTACGTAGACGGCGAACTGGACCAGGCGCCTGCAGCCGAAGTCATTGCCAGAATCGTCGACCACGTGCGCCGCGTGCGCCCTCAGGTCGTCATCACCTTCGCTCCCGACGGCGCTTACGGACATCCCGACCACATCGCCATATCCCAGTTCGCCACCGCCGCCCTCGTTGCCGCTGCCGACCCTTCCTTTGCCGGCGCAAGCGCGGACTCCGATCGCGTTGGCGATCGTGAGCCGCACCGCGTGTCCAAACTCTACTACTTTGCCGAAACTGTCGAGGCTATGACCCTCTACAGCGACCTTGTCGGCGGACTGGTGATGGACGTGGATGGCGTTGAGCGCCGCTTTGAAGGCTGGCAAGATTGGGCCGTCACCACCCACATCGACGGCGACGCCTACTGGCGCGACGTGCTGCGCGCCATCCACTGCCACGAGACGCAACGCAGCACGCTCGGATCCATCGAGGATGCTATGGAAGAGCGCCACCATACCCTCGTCGGCATGCGCCACTACTACCGCGCCTTCAGTCTGGTGAACGGTGGGCGGCAAATCGAGACCGACCTCTTTGAAGGCATTGAAGAATGAACCATGAAAACTGCCCAGAAAATCGCCCTGTGGGCCGACCAACTACGTCATCTCTCCGCCATGGGATTGCACTTCAGTAGCAACCCCTACGATCGCCAGAATTACGAAACGATCCAGGACATCGTCCTGGAAATGATGGCCCTGGCAACCGCACAAGACCTCGACCAGATAGCGCCGCTAAGAACGACCGTCCTGCGGCGCCCCACACCCATCTCCACCGGAGACGCCGCCATTATCGACGATGACGGTCGCATCCTCCTCATCCGCCGCAGCGACAACGGCAAATGGGCCATGCCCGGCGGCGCACTCGAAGTAGGCGAGACCCCGGCTGAAGGCGTCCTACGCGAAGCCTTGGAAGAGACCGGTGTTACCTGCGAAGTTGTCGCCTTCGTCGGTGTCCACGACTCGCGCCGTATCGGCGCAGAAACGCCCCACCATCTTTACATGTTTTCGTTTCTGTGCCGCCCCCTTGCCGGGCACGATCTTCAGACCAAGCCGCCCACGGCCAACGAAATCCTCGACCGGCGGTGGTTCCACAAAGACGCACTACCCGAAAACCTCGATCCCGGACACGCCACGCGCATTCCGCAGGCATATCGTGTGTGGAATGGAGACCCACGCGCCGATTACGATCGCTGACTGCCGCCTTCAAATTTTCTTAGAGATTACACCGGTTACGGTAATCCACCGCAATTCCGTATATACTGACTACCAATGTCATAGGTTCGTAGTAAGCGCTTCAGCGCCACCCTCGGTCAAAGCGCACTAAAGTGCGAACTACGAACTGTTACCGTAAATCCTGACTATCATGCGCAGACGACTTCTGATACTATTCGCAGCCTTCACACTCCTGGCCCTCATCGGCGCCGCCACCCTCGCCTACCTCGTGCGCACCGACGAAGTCTGGGAAAGCCGCGTCCTCGCCGCGCCACACATGGCGCGCGGCTACCTGCGCCAACTGCGCCCCGAGCCTGCCCTACCCACACCCCCACCGGCCGACGAGTCAGAGCGCGAACGCCTTCTCGCCGGTCTCGCCACCATCGCCCCCTCCGCCGTGCCCCCCACGATCGCTACGCTACCACCCACCACAACGCCTCCTCCCACCAACGCCCCACCGACGCCCACACCCCAGGACACACCCACCCTTGCACCCACTCCCACACCCAGCCAGACGCCCTTTCCCCTGACGCCTGTGGCCCAGGAAGTTACGCTGGAAGGCGTCAACCACGCCGCGCAGATGTGGAACAATTGCGGGCCCACGACCATCGTCATGAACCTCAGCTTCTTCGGCCTCGACCAGCACCAGCGCGAATCGGCAGCTGTGCTCAAACCCAATCCCGACGACAAAAACGTCAGCCCCTGGCAGCTGGCGGCCTACGCCGAGAGTCAGGGCCTGGAGAGCATCATTCGCGTCGGCGGCACGCTGGAGCTGCTACAGGAACTCATCAGCAACGACTTCCCCGTCATCGTCGAAGATTGGATCCTGCCCGAGGACCGCGGCGGCATGGGCCATTACCGCCTGCTGACCGGCTACAACAGCGCCGAGGGTCACTTCATCGCCCAGGACTCCTACTTTGGCCCCGACCGGAGCGTCCCCTTTGACCAACTTCAGGAAAGTTGGCATGTCTTTAATCGCAAATACATCGTCGTCTACGAGCCGCAGCGCGAAGAAGCCCTGCACGCAATTCTGGGCCCCATGGTCGACGACGACGCCATGCTGGCCCACGCGCTTTCCGAAGCCCAGGCCGCCGTGCAGGCCGAACCGGACGACGTCTTTGCCTGGCATACGCTCGGCGCCACCTACACCATGCTGGACAACATGGAAGAAGCCGCCGCCGCCTTCGACGAAGCGCGCCGCATCGGTCTCCCCCTGCGCATGCTATGGTACCAGTTCGAGTTATTCGAGGCCTACCTCGCCGTGGGTCGCAACCAGGAAGTCATCGACCTTGGCTACGCCACCGCCTTCACCGCCGGCGGACACGAAGAAGCCTACTACTACCAGGGTCTCGGCTACCAACAAAAAGGAGAACCCGAGCGCGCCGCCGCCCACTTCAACGAGGCCCTCGAGTACAACCACAACTTTGAACCTGCCCAGGTCGCCCTCGCCGAAATGGGCTCATAACCCAACCCTCACCACAACTCGGCTAGCGTGCCGTTTTCTTGCGCATTAGAAGATCATCCAATCTCCTAAAGTTAAGGCGACCTGTAAGATTACCCTTCTAAGGTAGTATAAAACCCTAGACGGAAATCTCGATAGAAGGAAGTATCAACACGTCCTTTGTTCGTGCTTCCAGCATGCTTTCATGGCTATAGCCGTACTCGACCTCGAATTCGACTCCTTGCCGCCTGTTATCACCGGTCTCGGGCGCTACGACAGCGCCCTAATCTTAATCCGCCTTCACGGACGCCCGGTAGGACAGGCGCTGCTACCCGTTGTCGAGGGGCAGATCGGTGACGGCT
Organism: uncultured Ardenticatenaceae bacterium; assembly: GCA_964432035.1. GTDB lineage: Bacteria > Chloroflexota > Anaerolineae > Promineifilales > Promineifilaceae > JAAYYY01. Next base: position 3,613 of record CAYSMQ010000217.1, on the reverse strand, counting down.
CCCTACGAGAAGAAATCATGAAGGCCGCCGACTCCGGCTTCTGGGAGCAGTGGCTGCGTGATTACTTAGATTTACCCGTCCAACCGCAGTCAGCATTTGCGCCGCTGACCGGACTTGATAGTCAAGCCACCGTCGCCGTCTGCACCCGCGATCGACCTGAGCACTTACGCCGCTGCCTCGAAGCCCTGATGCGCCTCCCCGACGACGGACAAGAGTTCCTTGTAATCGACAACTGTCCTACTACAGACGAGACGCGCCTCCTGGTAGAAGACTATCACCGCGTGCGTTACGTGCGTGAGGAGCGACCGGGACTCAATGTCGCGCGGAACCGTGCGCTACGCGAAGCGCAACACGAAATTGTCGCTTTTACCGACGATGACGCTATGCCCGATCCCAACTGGTTGCGCGCGCTCCTTCGTAACTTCGCCGATCCGCTTGTCCTCTGCGTCACAGGGTTGACCATGCCCTCAGAGCTGGAAAGCGAGGCGCAGATCTGGTTTCAGCGTCTCGGCGGGTTGGGCCGTGGCTTCAAGCGCCTCGTCTTGGATGGCAACAAATATGACCCTTTACAGGGCTGGCAGGCAGGCGCAGGTGTCAATATGGCACTGAGAAAGAGCGCAGTCCGGCTAGTTGGGATCTTTGACGAAGCACTCGACGTAGGAACGCCAACGCGCGGCGGAGGTGATAGTGAATACTTTTGCCGTATTTTGGCCAGTGGCTACCGGATTGTCTACGATCCTGCAGCGCTAAACTGGCACGAGCACCGGTCACAGTGGGGCGCCCTGCGCCAGCAGCTCGCTAACTATGAAACTGCCGGCTTCGCTTTGTGGACGCGCAGCTTATTACTGGAGGGCGAATTTGGCGCTTTGAAACAAATGTGGCAATGGCTTTTCCGTGAGGCAAAGACCCTTGCCTACGCGCTCTTACGCCGTCCTGGCAGCACTCCTCTCGATATTGTTCTGGCTCGCTTCCTCGGAGCCGCTCGCGGTCCGTGGGCTTACCTGATGGCGCGGCGGCGAGCAGCCGTCGATGGTCGCCTGACAGAAACACCAACAGTCGGAAAAAACATTGCCAGCCATTAGCATCATCATTCCCACACATAACCGGAGTGCCTCCGTGCGCCGCACGCTGGATGCATTGTGCACACAAACTTATCCGGCCTCACAGTTCGAAGTGCGCGTAATCGCCGACGGTTGTGTCGATGACACCGTGCAGATGCTGCGGCATTATGAAGCGCCGTTTCCGTTGAACGTCGCCGAACAGCCGGGCAAAGGAGCGTCCACCGCCCGTAACTTTGGGGCGAAAGAGGCGCGGAGTAAGCTGCTGCTTTTTCTCGACGACGACGTCGAACCACTACCGGTCCTTGTCGAAGAGCATGTGCTCGCCCACCACAATCGATCCGGGAAGCAGCCCGGCGTCGTCGTCGCGCCCTACCGACCTACCTTCCGCGAGGTTGGTTTCCTACAAATGCAACTGCGCGCCTGGTGGGAAGGTGTTTTTGAGGCTGTCAGCCGGCCAGGCCATCGCTTCACCTATAAGGATCTACTCGGCGGCAACGTCTCCGTGGACGCCGGCCTTTTCGCCAATCTCGGCGGCTTCGAGGAGCATGCCGATCTACGTGCCCATGAAGACTACGAACTCGGCGTTCGCCTCATCAACGCCGGCGCATCCTTCACCGGCGCACCCGCCGCCCTGGCTCGCCACCATGAGCTCAGCGACCTGACTCGAGCTATTCGGCGAAAACACCAGGAAGGCATAGCCGACCTATTCCTGGCTTGCCGCCACCCTGATATAGTCGAGACCTTGCCCTTCTTTCGCCCCCGGCTAATCGGCGTCAGACCCCACACCACCGGACTTCTAAAGAGGCTCGCTTTCGCTCCACCCGCTGTTCGTAAGGCACTCATTGGGTTCTTGCGCAATACTCTGCACCTGCTGGAGCGTATACGTTTACGCAACGAGTGGAACCGCACGTTGGCCCTGCTACTGGCCTACGCATACTGGTGTGGTGTAGCGGAGAGCGCGACCTCCCATCAGACCCTAACCCAACTTATCGGCGACCTTGAGAAGCACATAGCCGCTATGCCCACGACACGGCCGCTCAACATCGACCTGCGTCTCGGCGTAGAAGGCGCAGAATCGCGTCTCGACGAGGAGAGGCCAATGGCGGCCCAGGTGCATTTCGGCCCAAGGCAGATAGGCTTAATACCGGCGCAACCTGGGGCAGAGCCCTTAAGAGGCGCGCATCTGCGTTCTATTCTGGCCACGACCTTGGCAGTCCCCTTCCTTGAAGCCCTTGCCCTCGAGGGTATAACAAATCCAATGTTTGTGACAGAACTGGTATCGCAAGCGTCACGAGATGCATTGGCAGAATCGATCCGCCGTCGAGCGCCCTGGTTTGGGCCCATAAAACAAGGCAAGATGTGGTTCGAGCAATACAGTCAGTGGAATGAACTGGAGTGGAGACGTTCCTTACAGAGTCAAAAGGACGACCTACCATGAAAGACAAAGGCCAACTATTCTGTGCCAATCCCTTTCGATGGTTTGAAGTAACCGGCTGGTACGAGCCAAAGGGCGACGTTTTCATGTGTTGTCCGACCTGGCTAGAAAAACCCATCGGCAATCTTCAGCAGCAGTCCGTGGCAGAGGTGTGGAACGGCGAAGCTGCGCAGGAGATCCGACGCTCGATCTTAGACGGCTCTTTTCGCTACTGCAACGAAAGCAGGTGCCCTTTCCTGCAAACGGTGTCCGGTCCCGTCCAAAAAATCGAGGATGTTGACGATGACGACCTAAAAATGGTCGTCGACGAGCAGCTTACACTTTTGCCCTATGGTCCGCGGGAGATCAATTGTAGCTATGACAAGTCCTGCAACCTTTCCTGCCCGACCTGCCGCACGCAAGTCATCGTCGAAAGCAGGCATAAGCGACAGATTCTACAGATTCAGGACAGAATTCACAATGAGGCGCTGCAGGATGCCCATTTATTATATATCACCGGCTCTGGCGATCCTTTCGGCAGTCCATTCTTCAGAAAGTGGCTGCAGTCGATGCAGAAGGAAGATCTACCTAACCTGAAAACGCTTCGCTTACATACCAACGCCCAGTTATGGACGCCAAAAATGTGGGATACAATCGCTGCCGATATTCAAGCACTGGTGAAAATCGTCGAGATTTCGATTGACGCGGCCAGCCCCGAAACATACGCCATAAATCGCAGGGGCGGAACCTTCGAGAATCTCTTACAAAATCTAGAATTTATCAGCGAATTGCGCCGGAACGGCCCCCTGGAAAAAGTCACCATCAGCATGGTTGTGCAGGAGAATAATTTCAAGGAAATGCCGGACTTCGTTCAACTTGGCAAGCGATTCGGTTTAGACGTCGTCTACTTCAGTCAGCTTGTTAACTGGGGAACCTTTAGCCCTGAGGAATTTACACAACGCGCCATCCACTTGTCCGCTCACCCCCGGCACGCTCAGTTTCGCAATCTGCTTCTGCGCCCAATCTTCGACGATCCCGTCGTCTATTTGGGGAATTTGACGGCCATAAGGGAAAGGGTTCAAGTAGAGTCAATGATATGTTTTGTCCACTTTGCACAAAAGGTGCGAGGATATGCCAG